>JAATVS010000396.1 GCA_014523695.1 Nitrososphaerales archaeon TH5895 | reverse complement strand
ATTCAAGGAATGATCACAGCGAATGATTCAAGGCTTCTTTCTACATTTGATCCTTTCCATCTTATCGGTGGAAGCGCGATAGTTTACCTTCCAACTAGCAATATTTCTTCTCCTTCCCTGCCTTTTGCATCTTCCTCTGTCACGACTCCTAGTAAACTTCAGCTAATAGCACTTGATGGTGATTCCCATCAATACGTTACTCTTCCATCAGTAAAGATGCCCATTCTCGAAAACTCTTGTAAAACCGTTCTAGGAGAGGCATTTCAAGGTACTAATCCGTTTACAGGGGAGCAAGTAATCGTAGATAATATTGAAGCATTATTCTTGCTGAATGAGTCCAATCAAACCGTTAGTCTAGGATATGGAAGTAGTGTTGCCCTGCTTACGATAGTGAGATAGTTAATTATCAGAACAGCATCCAGTCCTTTTTAGTCCATATAGAACAGATGCCATACCAGTCATACTTGAAGAAATAAATCCTGAAAACGGTGATCTTTATGAAATCACCGAGAAGGATTGTCCTAATAGGATTTATACCGATCTTTCCCTTTACCAAAAGAACAGATCAACACTCCACTAAACACAAGTATAGCCGTTAGTACGGGACCCATAGCGGCCCTTTCTGGAGGTATTGAAGTAAGTGTGGATATCAGCAAGAAGGTTAAGCCACCGACCGCGAGGCTCAGCGGTAACCAAGTCTTTAAAGCAGCCGAAGACTTGATCAACTGTTTCTTGTGCTATTCACACTACCTTCCAATTTATTGATTACATTTGGAGTGTAACATCAAATGTTTTTAAGATGAAATGGGGTTACAATACATTGTCTAATGGATCGCAAATAGAAATTCACAACTTGAAGAAGGTAAATCTCAAGGGAGGAATTCTTATTGACGGTTTCCTAAGCGTAGGATTGATCAATTCAATACTTTCGATGTGTTTTACGAATCCTGAACCTAATGACCTCGTTTCGGTTATGGATTCACCACTCTTTCCATCGATATCCCTGGTCCACGATGCGATCCCTGATTCACTACTAGGATCTATGCAAATACAGATCTCAATGTTGCCTTTCTTATCTCCGAACTCAAACTAGGCCCTTCTATCTATTATTATGTTTCAAAAACAATCTTGCAATGGTCTCTAGTCAATTCGTATGGCCTGATTGTAAATTGCGAAGATCCTCCAGTTGAACACTTCTGGTTCCTACGCATCGTATTTTCATAACTTCGGGATGCTGTGCACCACGGAGCCGAGACTAAAATTTTCAATATTGGAAGCTAAATCAGTGGCACGGAAGTTTTGCTGACGATTATTAATTTTGTATGCAGATGGGTCAATCTGGGGATACTCACAAACAGTTCTACTATGATATAATCTAAAGTTCTCACAATTTTTCTCATTTCATGATGAACGACTCGGACGTGCCTCTGTGCACTAAATCTGCGAGTGAAATCCTTGCTACAATTAGCGCAAATCCATGCTTTGCTTCTCATTTTTCACAAATAATGAACCTCATTTATGATTAAATTTATTCCTATAGCGCTGCACTGAGTGACAATATGGAGAGCAACCATATCCAGAACCCCGTCTAATAGTTTCACGTCGGAAATTACCCAGGGATATAATATCATAGTCCAAGAATCAGATCTATTCGGAATTATTAGGGTCCCTTGAAGAAATCTAAATTATTTAGAAATAAATTCTAAATATTAGCCAGTTTGCCCACTGTTACTTCTACTTTTTTTAATCATTAGGTTCGGGAAATCTCATGCCAACGAGAACAAATTACCGCAATCATTATAAGATCTGAACAATACGAAGAAATTTGTTAACTTGATCCATAAGAGTAATAGCTCAAGAGGGAGTGAACTGTCCTTGGTCCTTCTAACTCTAACTGCATTTTGTCTCGCAATTTTGTTCTCATTTCCAGCCTTACAAGATTCTAACATTATTTCAGAATCACACTCATTTTCATTGAGGAGTAGTTCATTACCATCTGTTTTTGCTCAGTCTACGGATGGCCCTGTACTGAGGTATTCAGACGATGTCAGTAATCCTGCATTTATTCAGCCTGGTTTTACTACCGAAGTGGTAGCTGATGGACTATCCCTGCCCACTACTATGGCCTTCCTATCACAAGATGATATTTTAGTTCTAGAAAAAGATAAGGGGACGGTCATGCGGGTTATCGGTGGGGAAGTACAACCTCAGCCCTTGTTGGATGTCAGTGTGGCAACTGAAGTAGAAAGATGCATGTGCGGAATTGCCATTTCTCAAAATAACGCGACAGGGAAAACGTACGTGTTTCTGTACTATACTGAAGCTCAAGGTGAGGATGGGGGGGCTCCAATAGGGAATAGGTTATATAGGTACGACCTTGAAGATGGTCAATCTGGAAGTACGACCGGCGTTGCTGGTTTTGATTCAGATTCTACGGCCCCAACGAGTACGTCTTCAGCGGCCAAACTGGTTAATCCTAAGCTATTACTAGATCTGCCTGCGGTACCTGGTCCTCGACACAACGGGGGCGCGATCACCATTGGACCAGACAATAACTTATACATACCAATTGGCGACACAGACAAGGTTACAGGGGGAACGACAGAATCACAAAACAATGATGAACTTCCTGCGGATGGGTCAGGAGGGATATTGCGAGTCACTCAAGACGGTGAGCCGGTGGTAAACCCAAGCACTGGAAGTTATATCCTCGGGAACGACTATCCTCTCAACCTTTACTATGCGTACGGGATACGCAATAGCTTCGGAATTGATTTTGATCCTGTTACAGGCAATCTTTGGGACTCGGAGAATGGTCCAGGATACGGGGATGAGATAAACCTAATCGAGCCTGGCTTTAATAGCGGGTGGAACCAAATAATGGGAGTATGGGAACGCGGAGGAGGAGACCCGAGAGAAGGTGAGAGCATTATTGCTTCGGATCAACCTGAGGGACTGATTGATTTCGAGGGCAAAGGACAATATTATCCACCAAAACTAGCATTTCTCTATACTATTGGTCCGACTGCAATCAAATTCCTGGATTCAACCAAATATGGTGCTGGTTATCAGAATGATCTATTTCTCGGAGATATACATGCCGGTAAGATATATTATTTTAATCTTGACCAAGGCAGGACAGAACTAATACTTCCTGAACCTCTTAATGACAAGATAGCTGATACAGACGGCGAATCTGCTTCTGAAGCAATAACCTTCGCAACTGGCTTTGCGGGTATATCAGATATCGAAGTTAGTCCATTTGATGGATATATGTATGTGGTGTCATTAGGACAGGGTAAGATCTTCAAGGTACTGCCAACTGCAGACTTGGATATGTCTGTATCTGCAGGTTCTGTTCCATCTCCTCCTCCTCCTCCTCCTACCTCACCTGACTCTACTTTACCTCCTGAAGGTGACGAGGCCGATGAAAATAATAATGGAGATAACAATGAACCAGCATCGGAAGACGGATCTAGTGGTGATGAAGAGGGTAGCAATGACGAGAATGGCGGGAGTAGTGATTCGGATGATTCAGAAGAGTAAGAAGTTGAATGATGAATAAAATGGACGAGAAATGCCAAACATTATGTCTGAAAGCTTGTTGAAAGCATAGTTTCATTCAGTAGAAGAAAACAGATCGCTCCTCTGCCACCGTGGTTGCCTTTGTTATAGTTTAAGTAGGAATGTCCCTGCTGCGGAAACAAATGGCTGGACGACCGCTGGATTGTTTTCCAAGAAGGAGTACAAGTAAGTGCCAGCCATACATTACTACATGGAACTGGTAAGGAATCGTGACACCCCTCAATTCTGTGAGCTGAGGTACTGAAAGAGGACGAAGGGAGATATGTGAAAAATCAATTATATTCTCAAACCTTCCCAGCACAGACGTGCTAATTTCCTCTGAGAGACTACCAGGGATATCGCATCCAGCAGAGGTAGAAGGTGAGGCCAAATGAGAGAAATTCCTTGCCATTCTTGGGAAATATAATGCGCATTTTGTAACGTTTGACTGAAACCAGTTATTGGAATCAGCCTATTCAGCTCTTCTTGGCACTCATTTTTGAAGGTAACTGGAGACGAGAACGGTCTCAAAGAAAATCAAAAATGATATAAACTCATATCAAGAAACAGAAGCGAACATATCAATAAAATATCGAAATCCTATCTAGAAACCTGGCAGCGCCTGATCGCAAACCCTGAAATGTATACCTCCATTAACAATTATCAAACTTCCGCAGAAAGTTTTTATTAATCACGTTCATGCTATTGATATGATTAAGATACATTACTTCATTATTGTTCTATTTATTGGTACATTGACTTCATTTTTAACATACTCCATTTCTGGTGTACTATCGGCTAGTCCCTTAATTATGGAAGAATCTAACGCACAACCAGAAGGCGGATCATTAAATCTTGAAAGTCAGGATCGGGAATCACGGGATCAACAGATACGTGAAGTAGGCCCGTCTTCTAATCAATGTCCACCAAATCAACATAACATAGGATCGACTAACGAATGTGAATGGGATAACTGTGGATTGTCAACACCTCCCATGTATCGAAATACTCGGAGTGGAAGGTGCGTGTCAGAATGCAGCTTAGTCGGCCAGTTATGGGTAGGGCAAGGTAATATTTGTGTGCTTAATGAGGCAGTCAATGCATCTTCGACCCAAAGCCCACCTTCAGGTAGTCCTATTCCAAACCAGGGTGAGGATAAGGAAAATGAAACATCTCAAACTAGAACCGCTAGTGAGTTTTCCTCAGAAAACGCTACAAAGAGCAATTTAACCTCCAACCTATCCTCAGCACCTTCAACTACGACAAAAACAATCGCCAGTCTAGCCGGTGAACCAGCATTGCCCTACGCTTGTTTTTCAAATACGTTTACATGTTATTGCGACGGAACCGAAGATTGCAAACAGCTGACTTTTTCAGGCGAATGTAAGACAGAAGCTAGGACGGTTGAGGGGAAGCCAGGATTGGGTGAATGTGATTGGAGT
>JAATVS010000395.1 GCA_014523695.1 Nitrososphaerales archaeon TH5895 | reverse complement strand
TATTTCAAGGATTTCTGATTCGGAGATCGTTGTTATTAAGGTCGTTAAGGCCAACATAGATTCAAACAATATATTACCTATTACCATAAGAGTAAACCTACAGGGAAGTGGAGAACAGATAGATTTTGCAGGAAGTCGTCGACGAGTCCTAATTGATGAAGTATCACGAACGGTAATTGAAGAAATGACAGTGGCATGTAAAGCTGCTTGCATGACAGCGAAAATTATTTATTAAATACATGGCTGAAATCCCGCAGATGAGATTATCAACCTAGCCAAGCTCATGCACTTTGATCTAATAATCATGGGAAGCCGCCGGATAACCTCAAGAATTCAAGGTATAGGAAGTACTACTAGAAAAGTTGCAGCAACACTAAAGGTACCTCTGCTTATTGTACAAAAACAGCCTAGATATAAGGATGAATGGTAACGACCTGTTTATAAGATCTTCGACACACGGTTAGATCAATATGTGTTAATTTCTAATCAGTTAACTAACTATCCAAAAGACAGTACAACTAATAAGAATCACGCAAAATTAGAGTCATTCTTGTAATAATTCAGAATATTCTTGATAACATGCTCTTCGTCATCGTCAGCATCACCAACATCCATATTTTGTTCCAAGGTAGAAGTGGCTTCGAACCTAGTGAAGTCCATTGGAGTAATTATTCCAACTGGCTTGAGAACATATTTATCATCCGCAGATTCGTTCTTATCCTTATCTGGACTAGGCTCTGTCATAACGACAAGCAAATGTCCTAGCTTATTCTTTAACATTACATCTTCTGCATCGGTGGGTGATGAATCGGCATTAATGGTAATAAGAGGGGATGACATTATTTGACTGGACAACATTGTGCTGCTATTCTTATCACCGACGCACACCTTTCTTGACAGATCACGTTCCGTAACAATCCCTTGTGGTCTGCCATTCTTATCATCAATAACTAGTACAGAACTAACTTGTCTATCTCTCATTCTTATGGCTACATCCTATGCGGTAGATGAGGAGGATCCAACCGTTTCCAGTTTTTTGTCATTATATTACTAACTCTGGTTCTTGACTGAGATGACATACATAGATTACACAATGATTTTTATATATTCATCTCGGATGTCATCTTCAAGGTTTGCTAGTCTGGATTACAGTAAATAGTAAGAGGTCTCAGTTACCGGTAAATTTGATGGAACAAGGTCTGACATATTTTATTCGTTAAACATCACTGATTGATAGAGTACTGCATGCGATAATGAATAAGAATAGAGACGAATAAACAAACATAGGGTATAGAATCAATCGGTTTCAAGAATCGCACCATGTATGCATGAACCATTTTTCTGTGCGTATGATTGCGTATGGTTGCGTATGATTGCATTATAGTTATCTATTAGTAATTCCATCATCATTCATGCCTTACATCCTCGACAAAATTACCAATTCTATATCCAAACTCACTCATCGAGAAAAAACAAGTTCCGATTTTAGCGAAACCTATATTTATTGCAGATTTTGTGGTAGAAAGAATCCTGAGAATCGAACATCGTGCAAAGCTTGCAAAATGAGAAATGATGTTGCCCCTTCTGAGCTGTTAAACGTATGCGAAAAATGTGATTCTGCAGTCAATTATGATGACGCATATTGTTTCCATTGTGGTACAGCAATTTCCTAGTTCTTGTTTTGTCAGGGCTTTCTAGAATTGATTTAATGCACTCTCGAAATTATGTGATCTATTATGTGGGCAAATTCTGTTTAATTCTATCTGCTGCACACACCAGTTTTATCAAATCACCCTCAGTTATTATTCCTACAATCTTATCATTATCTGTAATAACGACAGAGCCAGTATTTTTTTCTGACATCAAGTTTGCGGCTTGTAAAGCAGTACTGTCGGCTTCTAAAGTTATTACATGCTTACTCATTATACTTTCCACTGTATTTGCTTTTGATGATTCTGACCTTACCAATGTAATAATTTCTCGGGTTCTTTGTTCATAAATGCCAATAGTGATAGTTATTATCGAATTAAGATAGCACTATTTTCAAAGTCTATCTTATGTAATTCTGGTGAATTAAAGAATGATGTAAAAGATGATATGGATAGAAACCCAGATTTTTCCTGATGATTGCCAGCTTCGCTTCAGAATTGAAATTCTTAAGAAGGGCACAGATCAATAGACTGCTATTACAATACTGCTATAATGTTAATCTATGGCTTAGATTAGAAAAAAATGAAAACTAGATTTACGTTGAAACATATGTCCAAAAACCAGTGTTTATTTTGATTTTTTACTCATGTATAAGCAAAACAGGTTTCTTAACATTGTCCATCACTTTTCTTGCAGTACTTCCTATGCTTTTGAGGGTCGAGGTTATTCTATGACTAGCCATAACTATTAAATCGAAACCTTTGAGTTCAGCTAATTGGATAATCTCGTCACTTGCCTTACCCGTATGTATCTCGTAAGTTATCTGATTATCTAATCCTGCTTCCTGACACAAATGTATCTTTTCTTCAATCACTTTCCTCAAGGCGCCTTCTACGCTAACTTTTAGATCAACATCCTGCAAGTCGTTCTTGTTAGTTCTCTCCAGCTTCCCTTCTTGTTCAGCTTTAATAGTAGTCGGTAGCACATCCTTCAAATCCTCATAATTTTCGATCACATTAAGGATGAATATATCTGAATTAGATATCTTGGATAAATAGATTGCATACCTCAAAGCTTTATCTGACATTTGTGATGCATCATAAGGGACCAATATTCTTTTGAATTTGGGGACGTTCTGCAAAAATTGTTCTGCTGCACGCATGTCATCGGTACGAGACGAAGAATTGTGTTCCGATTTTGTTTGTTCCTGTCCACTTTGAATATTCTGTGCTTCTGTCAATTTCTCAACTTCTCCAAACCTAGACATAGCATGCAGCGTAGGGTCGCTTCTATTTTTTTCATACATCCTCCTAGCCAAATCTGAAGATGTAATGATTCCTAACAGAGTGTTGTCTTGAACAATAGGTAATCTTCTAATATTGTATTTGGTCATAATTAATGCGGCATCATAGACCGTAGCTTCTGGTCCCACTGCAATCAGAGGCTTTGACATTATATCATATGCAATAGTGGAATGAGGATCTTTCGATTCTGCAACAACTCTTCTTACCATATCTCTTTCTGTGATTATCCCCACCGGTTTCGTGCCTGTTTTACTTCCAGCACTAGTAGTGACATATTCTGTTACAATTATAGATCCTCTGCCTTTCTCTTTCATATTCCTAGCCAAATCAACAACAT
>JAATVS010000394.1 GCA_014523695.1 Nitrososphaerales archaeon TH5895 | reverse complement strand
ATCCACCTAGTTTCCGACGATCCTACGGCTGACATAGAAATGATAAGATGGTCAGAGCAGACCGGACAGAGATTGATGGAAACCCGGAGAGAGGAAAATTTATTGCATTTTCTAATCCAAAAAACAGATTGAAAATGTCAGGACAATTGAAATAGTCCTACCCATGTTCACTCTTTACTACTTCTCGATCGGGTTTGCAATCATATTTCCCCATTCAGTCCATGAACCGTCATAGTTCTTCACCTTCGGATAGCCAAGGAGGTATTTCAAAACAAACCATGTGTGAGACGAGCGTTCGCCTATTCTACAATAGGCGATAATCTCCTTATCTGGGGTTATACCTTTTGATTCGTACAACTGCTTTAGCTCGTCTGTACTCTTGAAGGTTCCATCACTATCATTTACTGCCTGTGCCCACGGAATATTGACGGCTCCTGGGATATGTCCTCCTCGTTGTGCATGCTCTGTTGGATACTCTGGTGGAGCCAAGATCTCTCCGGTAAACTCTTTTGGAGATCTAACATCTACCATCTTCAACTCTGGGGCGCTAACAGCGCGTTTGACTTCGTCTAGAAATACCCTAATATTACTATCTGGCTCATTGGCAGCAAAATTACCTTTCGAATAAGTAGGAACATCCTTCGTCAACGCTCTATCTTCTTGCAACCATTTTTTTCTACCACCGTTGATGAGTCTGACGTCTTTGTATCCATAGTACTTTAGGACCCAAAATGCGAAGGCAGCAAACCAATTGTTAAAATCCCCATACAATAGTAGAGTAGTATCATTATTTATCCCGGCATTCTGAAGCAGATTCTGACAGGATTCCTTGTTAAGTACGTTCCTTGTTAGTGGGTCATTAATGTCATTTTTCCAATCAAATAAGACCGCTCCGGGTATGTGTCCTAATTCGTAGTTTGCTTTTGAGTCATAGTCAACCTCTGCGATACGGACCTTTGGATCCTTTAGATGCTCTTCTGCCCATTGCGTGTCAACTAGTACCTCTGGATGTACGTAACTCATTTTTTCATTCATGAACTACGGGTTCTCGTAATATATTAGTTTAATATCTAAAGAATAGCATCTGACATTGTCGTACTTTTCTGGTTGACTGAAGAGTATGAAAACCTGGGAAACCTGCTTAGAAAATAGTAGGTATCGTCGTGGATAGACGTTACAGAGAAGAAAACAAGAATACTGATCGCATTCTTGTTTTTTCCTGCATCTTACGTTACGTTAATGCCTTACAGGCTCTTTGCGTTTAAGAAAGGTTTGTTTGCTCCATTAGGATCTCCTGTGAAATATCCTTGACCTTCTCCGCTACAGCCAGAAGAGGGTTGTGTCCCGCTTTCAGTAAGAGCCGCTCTAACTTGCGCTGGAGTGGCTCCAGGATGTGAGGATTCGTACAATGCAATACCTCCTGTCACATGTGGTGCAGCCATACTTGTTCCACTCAATTGTGCATATTTTCCGTCACTGTACGTAGATAAGATGCCCACGCCCGGCGCAACCATATCTATCGGATCTCCATAGTTACTGAAAGAAGCAAAAGTATCATCATTTCCATATTTAGTGGATGTTCCTTGTCCTCCACATTTTCCGTCGCTATCTGCCATGGCCGATACGGCTATCACATTAGGATTTCGTGCAGGCGAGAATGAATTTGCATCCTTATGATCGTTACCTGCTGCTACGACGAAAACGATACCCGCTTGTACTGCGCTATTTATGGCGGCGTCCAGAGCAGGTGAACTGCATTCGCAGCCAAAGCTTAGGTTTACCACATCTATCTCATCTGAATGTGAAGTAACGTAATCAATGCCTGCAATGATGTCTGATATAGAACCAGCACCGCTACTATCAAGAACCTTGATCGACCAGAGGCGTGCATCTGGGGCAATACCAACAACCCCTACCGCATTATCCTTTGCGGCTGCTATTCCAGCCACATGGGTCCCATGCCCATTGTCGTCGTCTGCTGAAGGGGTTCCAGGTACAAAAGTTTTTTCGTGATAGACATTCAGATCGGGATGGGTAAGATCTATTCCTGTATCAAGTATCGCAATGTCAGCGTCCACAGCTCCGCTTCCGTCACCAGAAACAGCTTGACTGACATCCGCATCTACTCTGTCTACTCCAACTGGAACTGTCTGTCCTAACGCATGGACTCTCTGATCCGGTTCGACATAGGCAACACGAGGATCTTGCCTCAATTCTGAGACTAAACCTGCACTCATATTCTCGGAAGTCTTCATTACGTAACCGTCTAGGGCGTGTTCGTAGATGTTGAGAATCTCGGCACCTTTGTTTCTGGATTCTTCTGCCATCGCTCTAACTTCATCAGCCCTCATTCTAACACTGTCTGATTCACCAGTCATAGTCGCCTCAGGCTTGAGTACTACGATATATTGCCCTCTAATCGGTTCTCTCGCCGCCTTTATTAGCTCATAACGTTCGTTTTGACTTCCCAATATGGCCTGCCCTAGTGGATTGAGGCTGTCCATTGGTTCTCGAGCAATGGATTGATTCAAAGCATTGATATCCATAATAACGGTCGCATTGTTACTAACCAGACCATATTTATCCACTGCATTATACGTGAAGTTATCTAGGCCAGAATAGCCCTCGAAAGGAGTATACCTAACACTGGCTGAATTTGTGCCTGTACTAAGATTTCCATGGTCAGGAAGCCTGACTATATAGTAAGTCAGATGATCGATTAAATCTGAGTCACTACCATTCAGGATGATTTCGAAGGAAGCTGCAGAAGTAACCATGGCGTGAATATCTGAGACCATTGGAGCGTTGTGAACACTTGGTTCGTTTCCTTTTGTTATGTTACTAGCATTAGTGGGGAACGATTGAGGATCTCTGATAAAAGGGATGCCTTCTCCACTTCCCCCAGAAACGGTAGTAGGTATCTCATTAATGCTCCTGGTATTCACAGTCAATTCATGTAGAGTAACGTCCTCATCATTTTCAGAATCTCCATAGAATGTGATCCTAAGATATCTTCCATCTGAAGGCGGGATTCCATAGTGTTCCTTGGATTCGGTGGTTCCACTGCTTGAACCTCTCAACACATCTTCAAAAGCCGTTCCGTCTTTGGATACTGATACTACAAAATTATTTGATTTTTCATCTCCGTCAGACCAACTTGCATCAACTGAACAAATTTTCTTTACATCGCCAAGATCTAACTGCAAAAAGGATCCTAAATCTCCCGCTGACCATTCTGTTTCAGGATCACCGTCCAACACGTTCATCAACTCATCATTATCTTCCTCATCATCATCATCCTCACCGATATCGTTGGATGAGATGGATTGAATAGCAGCATTCAAACAAGGTGTGCTAGTGTTAGAATTGATTATCGTCGTTGCCAGTTGAGAATCAAGACTCTCGTCAGAATATTTTCCTGCAGCACTTGGCGGTGACGACGCTAAATCTTCATCTCCGTCATCTCCTTCAACTGCTTTGACAACCATTGCAGCGGGAATCTGTGAGGTCAGCGTTGAAGATAGAATTAGTAAGGCTATTATCATGTAAATTGTGGGCTTGGTACGTGCGAAATTTTGTCTAATATGAAATTTCATCTCATGACTCACTTTCTTATTATACTGGAATCTCTCTCTTTCCTAAACTCGCGGCATTTCCTACTAAAGCATAAAAGGCAAACAAATGATACCGAAATTTTTGGTCGAAGTCTGTAGCAGAGCAACTAAATCTTGTCATTTCATGCTCTTCGATGATAACTTAGTATTTATGCAGAGTCCAATTTTCTACGCTAAAGAACGTAAATGTTATACTGAACTAAACAAGTTTAGTGACTTTGTTATCTCTGATCAGAAAATAGAAAAAGGTCTAATTCTCCTCCATGATGAAAGGAAATGACTATTCGAGGGGAGGTGAGAGGGTCATAGTTTGATCAGGTTCAACACTATTTACCCGCATATCTGTTACCAGGGAATACATTACTTCTGTCTTTTTATCCGCCGGTATCTGGACGGAAAAACCATTTATGGAATGGCCATAAACGTGAGTTACGTTTGCACCTTTCTGCTCCACCAACTTTACAATATCATCCAAATCAGCAGACGAACTCTGATTTTTCAAGGTCACGATATAGGTCTCCACTTCAGTTTCACCTGACACGTTTTGATTCCCAGAAGTTCCATTGGAT
>JAATVS010000393.1 GCA_014523695.1 Nitrososphaerales archaeon TH5895 | reverse complement strand
GTACAAAGCTATAGCCTCTGCATGTAAAACCGTGCTTATAGATATTTCCAAGTTGCAACCTCCAAAGACTTTGAACAAATCACTACTCTCGGTTTCTAATTTTTCTTTGCTCTTCGATTTGGCTTTCCTCATAGCAAATACCGCGGCGGCCACCCTATGACCGCTAATATTAGCTTGTGCATAATTTAGATAAAAAAAGGCAATCTCACGAAGAGCTTCTATCCGATCGAAATTATTCAACCGCATTCTCATTGATTCTAGTCTTCAGTTGTCTTATATCTTACTCCTATCCAGAAATAAGCATATTCTCCTACTCTGATTCTGAACGTACATACGAACACTGTGAGGAAGGAAATGGTGATGATGATTATTACAATGGTTTCATTGATCGTCGTATGTCAGTAGAAGGCAATACCAGAGGTATGTGTGAATCTGCAACTGATGTAAAGTGTTTGGAATTATGAAAATTTGCGCGCGAAAAACACGGATAATTAGACTTGAGATGAAATTGGATTATGTAATTTCTATTAAATGTAATCTCTAATATTCCGTTCTTATAAGTTGTCTTGGCATTCTCGAAGTCAATATCATATTTTTTCAAGAACTCTTCCATTGTTGGGCTTTCTATAATAAAATCGCAACCCAGACCAGATTCTCGACATATTAGAGTAAACAATAGATAAACCGTCATTCAATCTTAAAACCTTTTCAGAGTTTAAAGAAGATCCGTACTGTGTCCAGAATATCTCCTTGATAATAAATGATAATTTGATAATAAGGATAATTTGATAATAAGGTGCGCGCGAAGAATATGACAAAGAAGAAGTGCGCAAACTGTAACGAGTACTTTGAGTGTTTAGAGTCATACAATTGTTGGTGCAATTACATAAAGAGCGTATCACTGACCTTCTAAACGGGGAAAGATACTTAGTACTGTTTTAACATCTTTCGGCATATTTCGGTCTTCCACGCCCGAGAAATTGAGCGCACAAAACAAGTGAAGGATAAATATTAAAATTTCGTATACGGCATTATATGTCTTCATCGAAATGGAATTCCCAAGAGGATAAAAATAAAAATATTATAAGATCATACATAGATGAAATCTTCAACAAACACAACCTATCATCAATCGAAAGATATTTTGGCGGAACCTCTATTCAAGGCAGTCCTCAGGCAGGAAAGGGTGGCGTGGGATCCAAACAGTTCATAGAAGAGTTCTTTAAGGCCTTTCCTGATTGGCGCGCGACCATAGAACATATTATTGCAGAAAATGATCTCGTAGTGGTGTTTCTAAATGGGTCTGGAACGCATAAGGGAGAGTTTAATGGAAGACCACCAACAAACAAACCAGTGAAGATAAGTTCGGCAGAACTTTACAAAGTAGAGAACGATAGAATTACTGGACATTGGTATGTGATGGACCAACTTAATTTATTGAAACAAACTGCCGCATTACTTTCTGAACCTGTATAAAGGAATTCAGGACACCCAGTGTCGTATAGATCCTGGATTATGAAAAGATTCGTTGAGATAGAATTTGCACGCGAATTTAGGCATCATCAATCAATGATAGATTTACAATACGTCGGTAATTTTTGTGCGCGCGAAACATCAATGTATAAGTAAACTATCCTTCTGACCACAGACTTACATTGTCTTAAATGAAGTTACTTTGTAATCAAACCGTACAGGCATTTCACTGAGTAGTGGCTTTAATTTATTTACCAATAAAATCAGGACATTATTTTCTTCACTATAGAATGCAGTCATGGATTCCTTGCTCTTCCAAAATGTCAAAACTATTCTTTCTTTAAAATCGGTTTCACTGTCAATAATCAAGAATCCTGTTAATCCATTCATTACGCGTTCATTCACTTTAAAGAATTCCAAGAGTACCTTTTTTCCTGCTTCCCTTCGTTCTCTGTCTTTGTAAAAGGATCTGTTATACTTAACATAATTCGCTTCTTGGATGATCAAGATAATAGTTGATTGTACTATGTATTAAGGATTCTTCGGGATGTTTCTGCGTATGTCAAAGAGATTTGGCATTATGATCCGTTCTACATATTTATTCTCACTGTCATAAGTTTTGCCTGTTGTAAACTGTGGTGCATACTCTTCTACCCAGTCTTTCTCTTGTTCAGTTAACATAGATGCATCTACTATTTCCTGAATGTGCGCGCGCTTTTTCTTCTTGTACTCTTTGAACCATAATTCATCATGGTCTGCCTGAAGTTCCAATTCTTTTTCTAGGTCATATGTGAAAACAGAATCTCCAAGTAGTCCCAAATCCGGGAACGAACTTCTTTGCAATCCCATGTCTGTCTGTATGTTCTGAATCGTACTTGCCCACCCTAACCTTTCCTGAAATGACTCACCATTTTTAGGATTCTTTGCAATTTTATATCCCAACCATGCACGAAATAAACAGTTCCAACCTTGTCCTCTCGAGTACCCAGAGGTACAGGGAATCCACTTATCTGC
The DNA here is from genome assembly GCA_014523695.1 of Nitrososphaerales archaeon TH5895. Lineage (GTDB taxonomy): Archaea > Thermoproteota > Nitrososphaeria > Nitrososphaerales > Nitrososphaeraceae > TH5896. Next base: position 661 of record JAATVS010000393.1, on the reverse strand, counting down.
ACTGAACTGACTGAGTTGTACGTTTTTGAATTTCTTCTCATATTGATCCGATGTCTTTTTTCTGTGATTTTGGCGCGCAAAATGACGTCTATTTGATCTGCCCCATTTATTATTAGATTTTATGAGTCGGCTTTTGGATGAGGCATTGCGACTAGACATTTCTTTGTTAACCTATGATGCACTACCGTGACTTATATACTTGAACACAGAATTGGGAATAACATCTAATTTCCCTCGCAGCAACTTCAGATTCAAAAAAACATCTGTTTACTTAATTAAATATACTAATTTTGTTAAATAAGGTTATATCTACAAAAAATAGAGTGGAAATCAACAGGTGAAAATAATCTGGGTCGAATTTACACCTCGCAAATTATGCGTAGTACTTTTTGGTCAATAAAATCTTTAACTATTATTTTTTTTGCGCACCAAAACACTCCTCGGACTGAATCTAAGAAGTTGTAATCCTTTACGGACGAGTAATGATGATAACTTTAATTGATGGTAAATAATTGTTTGTTACGTACAAATACTCATGCACGTAAGACCTGTAAATCCAGATTTCACTCACCATCATGCGCTTGATGCATCCATCGATGTTAACTTCGTGATCATCTCATTCAACTTCTCGGGAGACCTTGGCGATAAAACCGAATCAAAG
>JAATVS010000392.1 GCA_014523695.1 Nitrososphaerales archaeon TH5895 | reverse complement strand
GGCAAACAATCAAAAAAGACAGACAAAAACATGTTCATATGCTAAAGGAAGCCTTGGAAAAAGAGATTCACGGATGATATATATTTACTTCAAATGCTAGAGAATTAATTCTAGATTAACAGAATTGATTCCTATGATATAGTACTAACAAGTAATAAATCTAGTTGTCTAACGGCAAACTAAAGGAAAACGTTGCACCTTTCCCGTCACTATTGTTTTCCGCCCAAATTCTTCCGTTATGCGCTTCTATGATGCTTTTTGAAATGTATAACCCTAGTCCAGTACCACCGTCCCCATAATCAAGAGCAGATGTTGAGGTAAACTTTCTAAATAATTTTGGAAAGATCAATGGGTCGATACCCGTCCCTGTGTCTGATATACTCACAATCATCTCGCCGTTCAGCCTTTTAGCCTTCACATTTATAGTTCCTCCCTTAGTATATTTTAGCGAATTATCAATAAGGTTAGATATTACCTCGGTGATTCTATTCAAATCACCTTTGACAGTCAAATGCTCCGGTTCAGAATTTCCTAAATTATTGACAAAAGCGATGATTGCTTCAGAACCACTCCTATTCTGATTTATCTTGTTATACTCATCAATCACTGAGAGTGCTACCTGGCTTAGGCTAAATTCTTCCTTATTTAAGCGGAGTTTGTTGCTTTCAATTCTGGTCACATCCAAAATATTGTCTGTCAGTCTCTTCAGTCTGTTAGCATTTCTCACAACTACTTCCAATAATTGCCTTTGTTTTGGATCTTTCACCTCGGAGTACATTACATGGCTCAAACCTAGAATAGGTTGGATGGGGGTACGTAACTCATGTGCAGCGATGTTTATGAACTCTTTCTGAACCTTATCAGCATTCTTAAGTTCCTCATTAAGAATATGTTCCTTCCAGAGTAAGTCAAAGAAGGTTTTAAAGGAGTCTACACTCTGCCTAGTATTTGAATATACCGTGAATCCAATAGAATCAGCAAAATTCTCAGAGGTTGTATTCGTTAATTCCGCACGTAAGAACCTTGAATTGTCCACAATTACCATCAGCGATGTTGAATTATTTCCATCTACAATTTCTATTCCAGGTGCTTTCTCTTTTATCCCTTTTATGATATCGGACTCACCTTCAACATTGGGACAGACAAGCTTTATTTTAGCGTGATTAGCTGAGGCGCCTTTTACGAGATGATCGATTGCGCCTATCTTCTCCAAATTAAGTAATGTTCTTTCATCAGGTACCAAAATTTGGGCTTCCTGTCTAATAGATCCGACAAGTTCCAAAAGTATGCGGATCGCCTTTTTACCGTCATTTAGCACGTCGATAAATTCCGGTTCTAATCCTTGTTCTAGATATGCAATCCGTTCGTCTGCATCCGTTCCATTGCTCCAAAGCTCACTGAATGTGTAAAGAAAATAGTCAATATACGCTTGTTCAGTGCTGACAAGAACGTTCTTTACGTCCATGCTGATCTCACGATTGCTAGAATCAAACTTTTCGTCCGTCATTTCACGCTCAACTTTGTGCACTTTAGCCACGATCTCCTTATCAGATACAGCAAAGTCGATGGGAGGCAGGTTATCAACATGCCTTACCATTACCCCCGCTTCCAGGAACCGTTTGATCATGCTTACACTTTGTTTGTCGACCTTGGTCACAAATCTTATTCCTTTATGTTCTCCAGCTACGAATCTTTCCTGCATTATCTTCTGGTAAACTTCAAAATTACTGTTGTATGCTAGGCGAATCCCACTAATGTTTAGACAAGCTACGAGCTCTTTCGATGACTCTAGGATTTCTCTCTCCTTACGAACTATGTCTTCATAGCCCCGAAGTAGCGTTATCTGACTTAATACATTAGATAGGTAAAGTTTCATTTCGCTGTGAGTGAGGGATGGTAATATTCCAGTTCTTTTGACGAAATCTTCTTCTTGTTTCTGAGCCGTGTGAAGAACACGCCGCTCTATCTCTTGTTCTAGATGTGGAGTCCCCAAACTTACCAATATTCTTGACTCTTCAAGAGCAGATCTCTTGATTGATTCTCGCAATTTTGCGTCCTGGGTTAGAAATACGGCTGACGCATAGAAGCCTATGGCAAACAAATAAGATGATAAAAACACGAGAGAATGAACGGCGACCCCATAAGTCTGCTGAAATGCCGATACGCTAAAGGCAATTCCACTCAAGGTGATTCCTATTGCGGCTATTGTCAAGTAGTCCTTTACTCTTTCCGAAGGTACTCTTCTAGCTATTATGTAGAAGGCAACACCAAAAAGTACACTGCTCCCGATATTTCCTGCTCGATAAATAATTCGCTGATAGTACCTGTAGTCTGAGTCGTCTGGGAGAGTTAATACAAGTCCACTTCCAACCAGATATAGCACAAATGGGATAATAAGTAGTATCCAATACGTGATAGGAAATTTAGTGATCTTTTGTCCAGTTCTCTGGTAGTACAAGTGCAGGAGAAGACAGGTGCTTATCCACAAGAAAACATATCTTGGATAGGAGGTCAGTTTGTTAATGAAGGAGTATAATTCATCATCTTCAGGAGATACAACATACAGCGTAGTACCCTCTGGATTTGTGACCCTATATTGAACCTCGCCTTTATACTTCTCGACGTTTTCGTAAACAAACGATGAATCAGGAAGAGTACCCGCTTGTGACTGTTCTTCCATAATTAATCCAGCCACCATAAACTTGTCAATCGCATCCCCGGCAATTGACATGGAAAGGGCAGCAGCGGCCAAACCGTAAAAAAATAGGATGTAGTTTCGCTTGCTTGTTTTGTACCAAGAAAAGAATCTATAACTAAAAAATCCCAGAATTACTGAGGCTGATGCCGAAGCAATTGCAGTAATTGAAACCGTCGACACAGGGGTATTGCAAAAGCTGAAATAGTTATAACAATACACACTATTGTAAAGAATGAGAATTATCATGATAGCAAGTAACACAAATTGTATTATTGTTGCTATCCAGTGAATTCTGTTTATTGAACGAGATTTAGCTCTGAGGGAGGAGCTCGTCCTCTTGGTGTATTCCAAAAGAATCCAAGATCCTACTCCAAATCCTAGAATTACGACTAATAGAAAAAGTAAAGTTTGAAGATTATTGTCAAAAAAGATAATTTGACGAGTTGTCAACAGAGCGAAGACTGCTAGCACGACTAGAACACCTGCAACCGATATAGCTATTTTTCTAACTGTTACTGGTGAGTCAAGTACCGTGTCAAAGTGCATTCTTATCGACTTCTGCATTCCTTGGTAACTAAGATGTCGATCTAGGCTATATAGTTTATATTGACTCCAAATCGGGATACTTTATTTTTTGTCAGACTTGAGATCTTCTTGAAATAATACTGTTCCATTGAAGATGCTTTATTACCTCGTATTTGATCTGCATTGCTTATGGCTAGGAGTAGCTATGGTATTTCAGTTAATTCAAAATCAAGCAGTTAAGACTGTCTTGAATACTGTTTGGATGTTGAATAAACCTACTGTCGGGTTGTATTATCGCTTGAACATCTAGAGTCACCGGGGATATCTTACTAGGGATGTCATAGACAAGAATAGGGTTATTCGTAAGCCTTATTACCTTCTCATGCGACTTTCTGGCCTATCTGATCTCTATTTTGGGTAGTTGATAAGCAATCCAGTTATGCCAAACAGATAGGAACTCGGAACATGCTATAACTACTACGACATGAAATGCTTTAGCCACACTATTCCTCGAGGTATTACCTTTGGGAAATGTCAAATATTAAATGCACGATTTACGCAATTACAGGGCGTATATCTGGTATGGCAAAGTAGGTGTGTCTTTCGGTAGATAGAAGTGCTTTAAGTGTAAGGATCCATCTGTGCAGGAATTAATTGTTGGCGAGTCTCAATTTGTGTTCTGAGGATTCCCATTTGAGGCTGCGAAAAGAGAAAGAGATTAGAACACTTATTACGTAGATTTATGGTTAACCAGCCATCATAATTTGATGATTAATCTTCCTATCATCCATTTCATATAATAAATCAGATTTATCTGATAACATTAACATTATTAATTCAAATAAACAATTGAGATATCTTTCTTATTAGTAATATGACTCAATCAATAAGGATGAACGCGAAGTCACTAGCAGTCGTAGCAGGAGTAATGCTTGTTATAGCAGGATCACTTGCTAATGTCAACGATGCCTCAGCTACAAAGTACGAGAGCAGTCAGGCAGTTGCGGGAAGCAACGATTGCGGCAACGGAGTACTCCCTCTAAACATATTCTGTCAAAACCTGGCTTCTCAAATAGACGGTGATGGTAATGCCATAAATATTATTGCACTACAACCAACGTCAGGTGAAGAGGGCGACGATCTGCAGTTGCTACCTTAGTAGGGTTCGTGTAGAACCACAAAAACCTACATACTTTTTTTATTATCCAAAAGTTGCTTTTTCTAGGCATTATTTCTAACTAGCAAATAGCAAATAGCAAATACTATATTGGTTATCGATACAACCTAGGTTGGTCTCTATTCCAAATTAACTTGGACCCCCGGTCCGTCCCTCCATGTTTATGTTGAAAACTGTCATAGACTTTATCGACCAACTTCTGAATTGGTCTGGATATAGAGTGAGACTAATGATGGTGAAATAGTATCGAATCCCCTTCAATTTCGCAGGTACTATCTGCTAGATAGGAACAAACTCAGAAGATTATTTTTGTAATTGAGAGCTCATTGACTTGTCTGAGGTCAAAGCATCTCATCTCATAGCAACGCTCATACTTGGCAATGTTATCGTTACTGTTATCATCAACGAATAAAGGAAGCTACTGGTCTTTCAAATTCGATGTTGTTTACTTCAATAGTAAATTGGTCGGCTACTGAACTCTTTTCACTTGTTAATTTTGATTGATGGATGACTTCGCAACTGCATCTATAGAATATGTGACTGTAAATGGTTGTTCCGTTGTTTTATGGAAGACTAAAGCACTGCCGACAAATTCTAGCGTCCCTGAACTAATGCCGGTACCGTTAATTTCAATTGGTACATCGACTGAATCTCTCAGATGAGAAATGGCAATGCTCTTGTTTCCAGGCAGTACTGCATGATAAGGCTCTCCATGCATAGTACCAACTTCACCTTTTGGCTCACAAGGGTGCAATGCCTCAACTTCAATCGGTTTGCTAGCGGTAAAGGTCACTTTCCCAGACCATATCTTTCCATCATCTCGTAGTAGTAATGCAAATACCACTTCATGAAGCGATTGTCCGAGATGCCTTACTGGTGCTGGGATTGACATTTCTGTACGTTGCTCCACTATCGATAGCGTTTGTGAATTCGTGGTAGAGTTACGCTTGTTCGTATAAATTCCAGAATTACTACTACTGGTAGATACCATTTCATCTTGAGGTGATGCATTCTGAGCGACCACTTGTCCTCCAGTACTCAGTAAAGGATCCAAGGTACATAGGCTATCAGAGTAACCCCTCCAAGTACTACGATAAGAGTGGAATAACACTTCTTGAACATTAATCCCAGTCACCTCTTCACGTGATAGATTAGTTTTTTGATAAAAGACGCTAGCTTATCTGGTTCGCGTAGAATGTTCGACCTGATTGAAGCATGATGAAGGCCAATCCGCGTAGTTCACCAATTCGAATTGCAACGCTAAATATTTTTTGTGAACATAATGTTCCTGGTGCCGCTTAACCTCTTCAGGCTTAGTACTTGCATTATGCCTCTGGGATTGGGAAAAGACAGTACATTTTATCGGTAGGTTTGAATTTTAGGCGACTGGCAAAACGGGTGGACATAATGTAGCACTCTCTGAACCTGACGCCATACATGGATTATTTCGTGGGCAAAAAGCATCTCCTTCAGACCAGACGGATTAAGACGACCTTAACTGGCTATTAGTAATCTGTATTGTCAACCTCCACGACCACCCGACACAATCAACGTATCGAAATAGGCGATCATCTAGCTCAATGTTACCTAAGGGACTGGTTTGAAACTGATGCAAAAAAACGAGCCCATAATGAGACGCCAGCTAGCCATCGGGAAGGTGAATTCTTCCTCTCAAGATATTTAGTACAATAAGGCATTGAAATAAAGTCCAACTTGGGTACGATGGTGTGAGGACGGAACAGAACACTTTTGTGCCAGTTCGTGATCATTATCCTTGGCTGATTATCCTGCCTCCTGTACATGAGGACGACCAGAAAAAATACCTAGATGAGAAGTATTCAGTTAAGGTAGATAATCCACTTACGGATTCTTTTCCATGGTGGTTTGAATTCTACAATAGGATAAAATTATTCACTTGGTGGCTCAAGTACAATCTAGGAGTTGTCCAACAGGCAGCGCTTAAAGACAAGATTATCGAACTCGCCACTTCTATGGGACTGCAGGATAAATGGACTGACAGAATTGTAAGACATGCTGTGTCCGAATTTTCAAAGAAGGGATTAGGACCAGACTACTACGGCTATCACAATATAGATCATGAACTTGAAGCTACATACTTTGCGTTGCTAGCCCTTGATGGACAATTAGGTGCTTCTGGTATGGAATATAGAAAATTCAACGATCATGACATAAAGTATCTGTTCGTTGCTGCTCTTTTTCACGACTATGATCCCTTGAAACTTTCAGACAAGCCCCATGAAGATTCAGTTGAATATTTTTTAAGACATGATAAAAAGATAAGGAAATTCATAGACGACATCGATATCAACCTTGATATGGTTATTGCAATAATATATCGTACGACTTATCCTTTCAAAGGTGAAAACGCCGAACATGCGAGGATGAGAATGCAAGAACTATTTTTAGACGCGGGCATACCAGAAAATGATATCAAAACAAGAGAACATTATGAATACTTGGGATGGCTTTTATCAGTATGTGAGCGAATGGCCGGGTACGCCTTAGGGGATTATGAACATGCAAAGACTCTTGCGAGGCGCAACGCACACGCTTTAGGTTGGCATCCTTCATTCATTAACGAGGAGTCTGTCAAGTACTTTAGCACTCTAAAAGAAGAGAAGGAAATGACTCAAGGTATATTACGATATTTACCTGATCAATATAGGAAGAATTTTTATGATAATGTAGAGGCCTTCAGAGAGGCTTGGGAAGACGAAAATAAGACAAGAAGTTCCATTAGAAGGAAGGAATTGGCGTTATTTTGCAATGTAGAAAAAGCCTCCGACAAAGATCTCTCTTCTCAGGCAAGAGATGCAATCCTAAATATTTATCAAGAATTACGTGTTCCATTGCAACTAGACAAGGC
>JAATVS010000391.1 GCA_014523695.1 Nitrososphaerales archaeon TH5895 | reverse complement strand
GAAAAAAATGTAAACGAGATCCCTGTTACAAGGAAAACACATGAACCAATTAACTTTATCATCAGATTAACTTGCATTTTTGCACCTAATCGTAGAACATGTCGTTCGTGCTTCTATTTCTTATCATTCTACATTCTGTTCGGTAGTCTCAACGCACTTTCAATTCAAGTCCAAAATGTATCTGATTGTGGTCCCTAAACTCCGGCGACCTATCGGCGTTCATTCCGTGTTGATGAAATTCCACCTGCCGCTTACGTAGAAGGTTCGATATGACTCTCGTTTTCAACATTGGTTATAATAAAATAAACGATGATTTCTCTTATCAAGTTTCCTAAATCTATCTGCCAAGATACCATTTGACATAAAGTCATTCTATTCATATAGAATCCTGCCTACTTATGGGCATGCCATTGTCATAATCCTTGTTGAAATTCATAGCGGCTAGGTATTTTATCGGCTTGAATTGGCCCAAGAATTACTGCTATCTCATCATGGGCATTAAAGTTGACATTTCTTAAGTCAGTGTCTGTTGGTATCTTTATGCCATTTACGTACATGTTTAATGCGTTAGTTGTTCCATTAAGGTTATTATCAAATAGCTGTGTGTTGTGAAAGGTCTTGGTCCAGATATCAATAAAATTTCCAATAGTAAATTGTCTCTCCTCTGGGGATTCTATGTGGATAATTCCGCTATCATCATGTGTATGCAGCCAATATAGACAGCGCCCTTCGGGATCAATCCCGATCTGTGAGGGTACTGTGAATGGCCTACCATCAACAAAGATGTCAAGATGTGCATGAATGTGAAACGTGGTAAATTCCATGGTATCACATCTTATCCCATCAACCATTGTCATGTTTGGCGTAGATGAAAATACATCTTCTCTGATTGAATAAGACATATCCAAGGCCATGGCCGCTAATGTGACGGAAGCACCTAGATAGATTGCCCGAAATAAGGTAAACGATATTTCATATCTGCTGAATCTTACTAACATGGTGCTAGTCCCCCCTTAGACATTTTTATAGTCATTGACAACCGAACATGCAATAAGAAATAAATAGATTGACGAGCCAATCACCAAGGTGTCAGAATCTCTCTAGCCGTGCCATGTTCTCGCTTCGTCCTACTAATTTCATTTATGCAGTCACTTAAATACTTCTAGTATATAACAAAAAGCTTTCTGACTTAGATATGCCAAATTTAGCAAGCACTTCTGAAATTTCATAAAATTCATGATTTGTCTGATTTGGAGTGAACAATTGAATTCTATCAAACAAACTTGATGATAAGACTATGTTCACAACAAATACCAACAAATTCTTCAAGGAAGCCGAGGTTGGAGCATCAACATAAACTATTTGAAGTGAAGATCCTTCGGCATCAAACGCTACATCCTCTTCTCCATTATCACCTTGTTTCTGTTCCTTATCTTCCAGTTGATTTTGTTCAGCACAATGTTCTTTATGAAGTGAATTATTTGTAATTGCTAAACCTCCAATTTCTTGCATGTCTCCGGTCCTAACTATAACTATCTTTTTACTGGCTACCAGATCTGAGATTTTAGAGTACTCCAAGTCCAATTCATACCATTTCCAGGATTGAACATATTTTCGCCCGCCAGAAATGAAGGTTTTGGATCTAGATAAGAAAGTGATAATTTTCTCAATATCCTCTGGGGATGCAAATGAGACATTCTTGCTTCCACAGATTGCGTTTATATCATCATCACAAATATTGCCCTGATTATTTTCAAAGCCCTTATTCCTAATCGCTAAACCATTCATGTTTGCCTGCTGCTCATTTTTCTTGTATCCCGTGTAGTAACTCCATTTAGCTTTCTCATGGAATTCATTCTTCTCCATCATACGCCTTGAAGCAATATTACCTTGAGCTGTAATTGCGGCTGCTTCTCTAGCATCACTACCAATCTCCTTGCCATGTTTTATCATGTGATACGTGAGCTTGGAAGCAATTCCCATACGTCGGTATTTAGGATTAATTCTAATACCTTCAAGCCAGATCTGCTTCCCCTTTGGACAAACATAGGCATGAGATACCCCTACTACGACTTGATTTGTCACAGAAGATAATCTGTTTTCAGGGGAAGCCGCAGTCTTGGTCAACTTTTTGTCGTTGGGATCAATATCTTTTGGCCGTATTTCAGCAACTAATAAGACGCCTCTTTGATCCAAATACCAAGAATCCCAAACTTCATGAATGTAGTCTCCCCAACGAAACGTGTTGATACAGAATTTCAAGACCTTAGATTTATCAGATCTAACTGCCTTTCTTACCTTAATATCTATACCTGAAATCCCGCGGGGTATGCAATTTCATTGTTTCTATTCCATTACTTTAGAAAGTTGTTGCTCTTGCACTAGAAATTAGTATGCTGAATATTATTATCAATTTTTTATTCTTCGAACAAGCGCCTCTGTAACTTTGATTAGATAAAAGTAATTACCACTTTTCAGCATCATACATGTACTGTTTGAGGTTGCATCAAAGGGATAGATGGTGCTATTCAAAAATGATGGCGAGCAGTTTCAAATTATGGAGGCAAGTGCTATGGCCTATAATGTTAATGATGATGAGAGGTCAGTCTATACGTATTGCTAATCGGATGAGAACCTTTGAGCGACCCTGTGGCGAGATACGGACCATTTGTAATGAATAAACAAGATGAAATCTACGAGGCAATCGAAGATTATCGAAGTGGTAGAATGGGTGTAATAAATTCCAATATCGAAATATCGAAAGCTAGGTTACATTAATGCTGTCTCTAACTAGCCACTGCATTTGGAGCGACTACTTTAGATAAATTCTCTTGTGATCGAATGCGTGCATGTATGTATTCATGGATTCATGTTTGGACTATCTATGTGACAGAGGTTCTTATGAAGTCCCTATTAAATATGGGATAATGAGACCTCCACCTCTCCTTTTTAGTTCGAAGCATGAGACTTGATGAATCTGGTCTAAAGTACGAGTATGGAATTGTACTACACATTCAGCTGTACATTTGATGGTTTTAGACACTATCTTGTAAATTAGACGGGCAGGAACACTGAAAATGTCACAAAGAGTCTTCTAAGCTTGCAGATTTGCACTTAATCGCAGGGGCGAGCTCTTGATGTCTAACAACTGAAAATTTACGTAACCGGGGAGACAGAGTGTTTATCTATATTATGTGTCAAGACCCCACGAGATTTCGAATGAGTCAATCTACTATCCCCAAGAAGAAAAAAAGTCAATCCGTGGACGCAGAAAGTTTGAATACTGGTAGAAAATGCTTATCAATTACACACCGGATCGAAAGCACCAAAAATTCCAGGCAAAATCAGATTTACAAGTCTCTATTTGGAGGACGCGATATATTACCACTACTTACGTCACAGATTCTTCTCTTTAATTCTAGGAAAAAATGGGGTTTGTTATTTGCCCTGGCTACCATCTCAGGGATGTTTTGTGTACCAACTGCTATAGATCAGATTCAAGGCAATCTGTTGGGGTCAGTCGATAACCGCATAAGTTTTCTGATAAATCTGGTCCTTCCAATGTCTACGCTACTGATCATCACAGGTATGTATGTGCTTAATGACTTATTTGATGCGGACCTTGATCGCATCAATGGAAAAACTAAACGTCCAATACCGTCCGGAAAAGTCTCAAAGAGACAAGCATTAGTAT
>JAATVS010000390.1 GCA_014523695.1 Nitrososphaerales archaeon TH5895 | reverse complement strand
TCAGGGCGGCCGACCCTTACTGCAATTGAAGAAGCAAATTTTGGCATCAATCGAATTCCAGAAATATATGAGACAAATTCTATTGTATTCAATGATTTGATATTATCATTAGCACAGAACTGTAAACCATATCTTTCTGTAAGGGTATTAGAATTCGAAAACAGGAGTCTCTGCAAAGAGTATACCTGATTAGGATCATCTATCTTAATATGATCTTCATCTACTATTGAATGGTATACTCCAAGTCGTTCCAAAATATCTTTTAATTGAAAATTATTTTTAATCAAGAAATAGGAACATGATGCTTTATTCTTATTATTAGCCTGAATATAAGAACAAATTAGGTTTTCCTTTAAGAACAATACGTCATCTATACTAATATGTTCCCAGAAAAAAGAATATCTTGGACATAATGGTATGTCTAATATCAGGCTCATTCTAAATGCGTCTTTTACATTTGGTATGTCTTTGAATGATCTGCTCATTAGTTTAATCAATTGAGGATTAATTTCTGATCTTTGCAGGTTTGAAATGGTTAAATTTGACAGATGGGAGTGTATTTCTTGAAGCCATGCCTCTTCTACGTAAGACGCAGGAAGCAGCTCAGCATTATTTTCAAGAAAATCACCATAGCTTATAAGTATGTCACCAAGATAAAGAATTTTTTCAACTCTTTGTCGTACAACTGAGGCATGTTCAGCAGTACTTACTTGCAAAACACTACCATCATTGAGTCGTACTATGGGTGGATCTATATCATCTACCAACGCTATAGTTGATGCTTTGCCTGGCACGTCCATTTTTATCTGCGTTCCTACAACTATCGCGTGATCTAAAAGAACTGGGACTGCAGGATGAATTCCAATTGTGGCGAAGCCAGTATTATAACATCTGCCATATCTTAATCTAAATCCACCCAACCTCTTTGGCATAGAAAGTACAGGTCTGCCGGTAATAACTTCTGACATTCTGTGATTGGCCGCATCGTCACCATCGCCAGTTTGCACCGCCCCTTTTAGATCTTTAAGCCACTCCCATCCATCAAGGTCGAGAGCTTCGACGAGTTTAAGTAATTTTCTACTTCTGCCAATAATACCATCATTCATTACTCTTAAGGCACCCCCACGTACCCTATCGGTAGAGATGCGTTTCATGTTTCTGTGGCCTGAAACCTCTATCTGGTCGGTATCAATACCGTCAAGCTCTACGGGTAAACTTTTGATGCATTTAATGACATCTTCGTCTAAAACTTTGAATTGGAAATTACCTACTTCGCGTTCATAAGTACGAAGTTCTTCTATAAATCGACCAGTTTCATCATCATATGAGTTTGCGATGTACTCACTTATACCAACTACCTTTCGAGCGTGATCTGCTATTAACATAGTGAGCGCCGCTTCTGTTCCTCCAGCAGACCGTATTGGGCCAGCAAATGAGATAGAAAGATAGGTACTACCATCAGAATTATTTTTAAGTTGAACATTGGAGATACCCTGTAATGGTGCCACAGTAACACCTTCTGTGACTACAGCTAAGCTCACCCGAACAGCATTATCAAGTCGAGTTCTAAGATCTCCCGCATCATATTCTCCCAAAGCAATTTCTTCGGCAATCTTGAGTGCAGCTTTTTCTTTAGTGGTTCGTTCTAATAAGGTTCTTAGCCTACTTGCAATATCAATATCATGCATTTTTGCCACCCTATCAGCCAGATCGTATGCAATTTTAGATTCAATCGTGTTTGAAGCATCTAGACCAATTTTTCTTGCTTTCAATGCTAATTCATAAATTTGCTCGACTTTTCTAAGAATATCTTGTTGATAATTCATGTAATAAACTGGCATATGAGTATTCCTCAGACGAGTTATACCATCGCTAGTTATCGTCATTATTGCGTAATTATCATCTCCTTATTGAACGTATAATGGAAGATAGTTTATTCTCCCAATCATCATCTTTCTCTATCATCGTTCCAACAACTATTATATCTGCACCTGCTTCAGCGATTTCCTTGGCTTTCTCAGGAGTACGAACGCCACCACCTACGATCAAAACACCAGTAAATTGCTTTCGTACTGCTGCTATCATATCTGGAGGAATACTGTTAGCCGCGCCTGATCCGGCCTCTAGATATAGAAACCTCATCCCTAAGTACTGCGCAGCTAACGCATACATTACTGCAATTCCTCTCTTATCAAATGGGATAGACCTAGCTTGACCAACAAACCATGCCGTTGTATGTTCACCGACGACAAGATAACCCGTAGGTAATGACTCGATGTTATATTTTTTAACTGATAAAGCCCCCAAAGCCTGCGCCCCAGTTATAAAATAAGGATTCTCTGAATTAAGTAGAGAGCTGAAAAGGATTGCGTCAGCTTTAGGTACAACTCCAGTTACATTACCCGGAAATAGTATTACAGGTATATTGATTTTAGACTTGATAGTAAAGACCATTTCTGCTAGTTCAATTTGATCTGTCGCTGATGAACCACCGATGAGTATCGCAGATGCACCTAAACTCTGAGCCTTATTTCCTATAAGTACCGCATTGGTAGAGTTTTCTGAATCAATGAGTGGAAAGCACAGCGTGCCATACTTCTTTAACTCGTCTAATATGTAATTCTCGACCCTGTGTTCCACATTCTAACCATTTCTAGGCACTATATATCATTGCTTTGATATCAAGTCAAATCCATAAAGAATATTATTTAGCTATACCAATTTGTATAGTACAATGGCTTCTAATGAAATAGAATATAATGATATAATCAAACATATTATTGCGAATTCTCTATTCACTAAACGCCAAATTTATATACTTTATAATAAATCCTCTGGAAGGAGCCCGCCTAACAGAATAAGTAAAGGTGCGTATTATAGGCAGCTCAAGCAATCTGAACAAAAAGTCGCTGGAGTTCTTTATAGTCTAATTATCCTAAGATACCTAAACATGATTGATAAAGGGACGTTTCATACAATAGAAGTAATATTAGATAACACATCACATCTTATGGAAAGCATCACACGTGATACGATATCCCAGAACGATAGCCGTAATGTGATATCACTTTTAGATGAAATAATACAAAAATTAATCCATCAAAAATAAAAGTTATATCAATGATATATCACATCTAGATGTGATGTTTGACGGCTATGACATGCACACCCTGCTATTGGTAGTAGTTTCTTTTTTTTGTGGAGTTGCAATAATTCTATCTTACAAGGCTGTGAAATTCTTTAAGCATAATAACAGTTCCCTAAAAAATGCAATTGTTGATAACAGAATAAAACAATATGCCGATAAATTACAAGTATATGATAAAGCAATTGCAGATCTCCAATTTAAGGTTGACATGTTAGAGATGTCGAAAAGGACTAACTTAATATCACGTGACATAGACAATAAAAAGGACATTTCAGAACGTGATTCAGAACGTGATATTGATATGATATCACAAAATGATGTGATTATCGAAGAATCTACGGAGAAACCTGCACAAACACATACGTACATAGATACTTTAGAGCAAATATTGTTATTATTAAAGGAGAAACCCATGACGACAAGGCAAATTCAAGAGAGGGTCAGAAAGACACGTGAACATACATCCCGTATAATGAATGGATTATATCACTCAGGTTTTGTGATAAGAGATACAAGTTCTAAGCCATTTAAATATAGCATTACTGACACAGGATTACGACATTTACATGATTTGCATAATGATTTGAACGTCACAACTAGGACTGAACAGAATCTAGAATCAGTATAGGCCTGTTCTGCATTTGATTTATTATTTCAAGTTTTGTTAACATTACCTTAAATCATCATTAACACGCTTTATTAATTGCAAACTGTTAAGGAAAAATTATGAGAAGCTGGGATTAAATCATTTCTCATTGTTTGTTAATAACAAATTCTGAAATGCAGTTCAGATTTACTCTCCAGTGGAAATAAAGGGGTATATTTTGGGACATTAACAATGTTAAAAACGTTATTAACTCTCCAGTGGAAATAAAGGGGTATATTTTGGGACATTCTATGCTAGTAAAGTATGGTTGAGAACCAGAGTTAACACCTGATTTAGTAGTGTATTAACACACACCCCTTGATTTCTTTTGCAGCCCATATCTCATTATCTAATATATTCATTAATTGATAGTTAAGTTAAGAATTAACAATAATTGATTCTACTGTTTAAAATCGTTTGTTAACTTGTTGTTAACACCATATTAGTTTAGTATCTTTCTTATGTTGGAAAGGAAAAACAGGGGTGTGGGTATATTTACATGGTAATAGGAATGATGAATAAATTTGAATGATGATACCCTTGATAGTATATTTGATAAAGCTGCTTCAGGAACGTCGCTAGTTGTTAAAGATAGAAGAGCATTAACCATAGATTATGTGCCTGACCGACTTCCATTTAGAGATGAAGAAAGTAAGACTATCGCACATACTTTATCTATTGTTTTAAAAGGATCTCGACCATCTAATTTATTGCTTTTTGGGAAACCAGGAACGGGAAAGACTGCCGTGGTTAAGAATGTCTTACATCGACTTTCTGTTAAGGGCGAGGAGTTAGGATTAGAATTAACAGTGCCATTTGTAAACGCAAAGAGTGCTAATACAGCATATAAGGTCCTACACGAAATTGCTGAAAATATGGGCATTAATAAAGGAGAAAAAAAATTACAGGTTCATTTTACAGGCTTATCAATGGGTGAGGCAACCGATAGAATATTAGAATTTATTCAAAGAAGGAAGAAACTTTATGTGATTCTTGTTATAGATGAAATTGATTCACTGGTGGAAAAGAATGGGGATGATATACTTTATAATTTTACTAGGGCTAACGAGAGATTCTCAACTGAATCATTTATTAGTTTAATAGGAATATCTAATAGTCTAACATTTAAGGATAAACTTGATCCTAGAGTTAGGAGCAGTCTCAGCGAAGAAGAGTTGGTGTTCAATCCGTATACTGTAGAACAACTGCAAAGAATCCTTGCAGAAAGGACAATGATAGCATTTAATGAAGGCGTAGTTTCAAGTGCGGCTATTAATCTTTGTGCAGCTATGGCCGGTAGAGAGCATGGAGATGCCAGAAAGGCGATTGACCTTTTAAGAGTAGCAGCTGAAATTGCAGAAATAGAAAGAGCAAATAAAGTTGAAGAAAAGCATATTAGATTAGCACAAGAAAAAATTGAAAAGGATACAAATTATGAAGTTTTGAGAAATTCAACAACGCATACCAAAATACTAATGTTAGCAGTATTGAAATCAAGAAATGGCAACACTGGAGAAGTATATGAAATATACTCAGATATATGTAGACGTATTGAGCAAGAACCATTAACCCAACGTCGAATAACCCAAATAATGAGTGAGTTAGATCAATTAGGACTAATAACTAGTGATGTAATAAGTCAAGGCAGATATGGTAGATCACAAAAACTTAGGATCACCGTGCCACATTCAACTGTGAAGGAAGCCTTAAAAGAGGATTCTATCCTCACAGGATTACTTTCTATTGATTAAAATCCATTATAAATGGTTGAAGTGTAGACAGATTAACTATAACTGCAACTCCAGGATTAGGTATAATGCCCATGGTTCTTTGAAAGTTTGTCTGTCCCTGCCAAGTTCCAGAATTTACTATTAATGTTCCACGGTAATTTTGAGCATCTAGAACATGTATGTGTCCTGAATGAAATATGTCTGGGACTTCAGTAATTACCATATGGTCTTCTTGTTCGGGTGCTATAGGAGTACGTTCTCCGTAAATAGGAGAAAGATGTCTTGCCTTCAATAATACTTTCATTGCTTCCGCAGGCTTGGCATAACTTAGATCAGGGATCGTACCTATGATATCATCTAGACTCTGTCCGTGGTACATTAGTATCTTTACACCATTCAATTCGATTAAACTAGGATTTCCAAGCATCTTAAAATTTTGAAATGTATAAAGTTTTTCAGAGTTTTGCCTAGGAATAGAAGGTTGTGGTAATGCTCTTCGACCAGGATCATGATTTCCAGGAATAACAAAAACATTAATGTGTTTAGGTATACGTGAGAGTAAGTCTATTACATGTGACATCTGACTATTAATATTTAATTCAAGTAATTCTTTGTCTTGATTAGGAAATATTCCTATACCATCAATTAAATCACCGCCAATACATAGAAATTTGATCTTCCTTACAATTTCATCATCAGCTGCTGATATCCAATTCAAAAATTTCATAAATGCAGTTTCCATGAAATATGTACTTCCTACATGTAAGTCTGAGATTAATACCACGTAGGATTCAGATTTGGCCCTGTTTGGCAAATGATCTGGAATATCCGGTGATATTATATTTTTTATAGCGAAACTTTGACTTTTCCCACTGTTCTCTAATTCTAACATAACCATTTGATCTGTGGTAATCAACGATCCCTGTTTTTTTATATCCTCAGTTGTACCCATTGCATGTAAATCTCCACTAAAATCATCTATCACTATTTCTAATCCATGACGCTTTAACTGTCTTGACATAACCAAGCCAGCTACAACCATTGTTGAGGATAATCCTGAAAATTGTTCATATCGCATGTATGGTTTCTGATTTCCAGTATCTGTATTTTTTTTCTTCAGAGTTTTTACTCTTGTGATTCGTCTACTATCTGGACGTAAGGATAAGATGCGCATAGATTTTTCATACCTGCTTCTAAATAGCGAAATATACCCTTCAACTCCTTCTCCACTATTAATTATAGGAGTTGGATCTAAAAGTACTCTGTATGATACTGGTTCTGATGTATCACTATTGTGTAGATGTAATGAATCTAATGACGAAGACTTATTGCAAGAACTGTTTTGAGATCCTCCATTTTTAGAATGTTTATCAACGACCATTTTTATATCTTCAACCAGAATTAAAGAATTATCTTTACCAATTACCTTGGCTTTAATAATGTCTTGAATGATCCCTAGAATATCTATATCAAGCCCTTTGAGCATTTCAAAAGCGTCAGGATGTATCTGATATCCTTTACTAATTGCAAAACATAGGGCATTGGATATTTCTGTTCCGAAATCCAAATTGTCCACCTTGACTATGAAACCGCCATATTGAATTACATTTCTATAACAGATAAATGAATAATAACTACAAATAATTATAGGAGCAAATACCCATACACTGAATTGCATCTCACCATCAAGAGACGTTTACTGTATCTTGCATTTGGTATAATCACTTTTCTTATCTCGTATTATTGGGGTTCATCAATATATATGAGCGGCTCAGAAGTAAATGATCTAAAAAACCGGTTCATGAATCAAATTAAAGATATTGATCAGACAGGGATATTCATTAATAATGCAAAGATTGGATTAGGCATGTTTGTTCCATTACTAGGTGTAGGTTTAGGAATTTTTTCTGGTTTTTCAACAGGTATGGTATTTAATGCAATAGCAGCAACATCTGCTAACCTTAATGATATCTCACCTTTACTGATTCTTGTTACTCCTTTTGGATTAATGGAAATTGTTGCTTACGGTCTTGCCATATCCAGAAGCGGTATGCTCTTCTATTCTTTATTAAAGAGAAAGTATTGGAGGGAATATCTTCTGTCTACTTTAGTAGAGATAGGAGTTGTAGTAATCCTACTCTTGAGCGGGGCAATTATAGAATGGGAAATGATTGCTAGATTGAATGGATTATCCGATACTAGAATTAGCATTTAGCATTTAACTATTTGTCATTTATCTGTAAGACAAAAATTAGAATTTCCTAGAGACGACAAAAATAATAGGTAAAATTTAAAATTTAAATCTGACTTCCTCCACAGGCAGGGCAAATCCG
Source organism: Nitrososphaerales archaeon TH5895 (assembly GCA_014523695.1). Taxonomy (GTDB): domain Archaea; phylum Thermoproteota; class Nitrososphaeria; order Nitrososphaerales; family Nitrososphaeraceae; genus TH5896. The sequence continues at coordinate 1,151 of JAATVS010000390.1, read as the reverse complement.
CAACTTTTTGGACATTTTCACTCCACACCCTATACAATATTTTATTGCATCATCTGTTTCGGAAGTGATGTCAACAGATTTATTTATTTTCCACTGACATGTAGGTAATAAAATTTCAAGTCTAAATTATATTTTAAATCCATCTTGCAATAATTTTTATTCCGGAAAAATAATTCTATCAACAGTAGAGTATGCTTAATTTAAAGATTCACAAGATTCCCACTTTTGTCTCACAACCAACTATGATTGCTGCTTTGCCTGATATGGGCAATGTTGCAGGTATGGGAATGACTCTTTTGGCTACGAGACTCGCAGCTGACCTCTTCGCAGAAATTTATGCATTTTGGCCACCTTTTGTAACATATAACCAAGGCATCATTAGGTATGTTCAGTCAAGCTATAAATTTTATTGGGTTTCTAAATATGATCTTGTAATATTTACAGGAGATTTTAATCCTTCTGATCCGCGAAGACTGTACGAAATATGCTACGAAGTTCTGAAAATGGCTGACAGAGTTGATGCAAAAATGTTGTACTCGATAGGCGCAGCCTTGAGACAAAGTACCTCTACTTCAAATGGGGTGTATGGCGCAGTAAATAATGAACAGATTGTTGATAAGATAAGTAAATTCAATATGAATATCTTAGAGGGAGAAGGACAGATTATAGGATTTAATGGTCTAATATTAGGACTTGCAAAGGAAAGAGGATTGAATGCGATGTGCATTCTGGGCGAAATCGATAATCCTAATGTTATCCAACCTATGACCGCTAAGGCTATTCTACATACATTAACAAAGATTCTAGGAATCCCTTCTTTGGATATGAAAGAATTAGAAGAAGAAGAAAAGCGCAAAAAGTTTATGGAACAGCAAACGAATTACATAGAAAATGTGATGGAACATGGGGGCAAACCCCCTGGAATAGCGTAGACTGGAATAGAAGTTAGTAAACTAGCAAAAGTATTCGAATTCGCTTACGATGAAATCTTTTGCTAAATAATTCAACAATTTTGACAACATTGCCATTATATCAGCTTAATAAAGCGTTTGCATGAGTGAAGTAAAGTTAGAGTTTATTGGTAAACAGGTTAAGGATATGTACGGAACCTACATGGGAAAAGTTATTGGTATGGTAACAGATATTGATGG
>JAATVS010000389.1 GCA_014523695.1 Nitrososphaerales archaeon TH5895 | reverse complement strand
GGAAATGCTTTAATTCTTGCAGGCAAAATTCCAGGAGCCTGGCTTGTACAAATTAAAGACGCTGGTCATGCAGTAATGAATCAATATCCGGCTGAAATCGGTAAGATATTAAATACATTTCTATCGACTACTAGCACAAACAATTGAATCATCCATTGAATGAATCATGAACTGAATTTGGGATCTAGCAAGACATGATCCTATAGAGCGAAACATTTTTTATCGTTAACCAGTTATCTCACATAGATGACAAATTGGTTCAGCTTTTCGAGTCTATCGTAATGGGCAAAGATGGAAAACTTTCACATTTACAATCCATGCTTCGACATCTTATCCTCTCTTCTCCGTCCTCTGTGAAATAATGAATATCCATTGGGTGTTTACAAGTTGGACAGGGATTCTTGTTATCCCCTCGGTCTTCATTCTCGATAGCGGCAGTCATGAGTCGAAGACTCCTTCGGGAACAATTTGACCTTTCAACTCGCAATAACAAAAAGAAAGATAGCACGGTCGGTTTCTGCCGCATCGTTTACAGATAGCCATTTTGATATATTTCCGAGCGTGGAACTAACTAAAAAGGATAGTATATCCTACCGAATAATGGCATATCAACCTGCTTATCCTAGTGATAATGCCTTCGCAGGTCACTCCTTAGGTGCCACTGCCACTTTAATGCCTTCTGTTTCCAGTCGTTGCCTGATGCGGCACTCGTCCCTTGACTGCCTAAATGCGTCAAAGAAAGAGAAGTAGATATTCCAGGAAATTCGCCGGAGATCTCTTCACCGTCAAACCCCTTTTCGTATGTTGCCGTCAAGGTGCTTTGTCTAAATCTGGCTTCTTCGTCTTCGGTGATTGCACATAAAGAGGCTATTACCTGGGCTGCAGATTCCTCTGATATTCTAGCATGAAACATCATACCGGACAAGCGAATATAGAAGTCATTTCGATAGCCCTTACTAACAAACGGAGATAGATAGCCAGCACTTGATTTTATTGGAGTGCGACAGGGTGATAAGGTTCTTGATAACTCGACTGTTGTCCCTAGTATTATTCTCTTTTGATTTTGACTGCTGTTCTTTTTGTTCTTGCTTCTTATTTTCTTTCTCTACATTATCATCTAGTTTACCATTTACAATACAATCTTTGAACATCTCTAAAAGTAAATCATAAAGTATATCATTGGCTAGAATATGGTCAGTAGTCCCTACCGCTAGATATCGAAAGTTAGGATCTTCCTTATGCGCTGAACCAGGCAGGGTGCAAAGGCCTAAAGTTTCATCGGTCTTTATTTCAATCTCGAATCCTTTCCTACAAGCAGCGGATCCGATTGCTTTTCTTTGTTGCCTCGATAACCAATAAACGTGATGGCCGTATATCTTTCGGGTCTTTGTTACAAATGTGGATTTCTTCAATATATCCAGCAGGCTTTGACTATAATCCCCGTTTACTACTCCCGCGCTAGATAGGAAGGCCTTAACTAAATCCCTTAGTTTGTCCGTTACCCAATCCCAGGAAGAAGCACTTACTATCTGCTCAATAGAGATACTTATACGGTTTTTGACTCTTTGGCTATCTTAAGGTTAAGATATTCGCCTGTATCCGAATCTTTTATATGCGTTCGTCCGAACATTGTAGCACAGTTCTCGAAAGTATAACGGTCTTGCTTTAACTGCACATTAGTGGTTGATAAGCGATACTCGGGATCTGAATAAACCTTGCTCCAGGGTAGTCCTGCCGCATTACTTGGTAAATAGATCGTTACGGGTCTCATTCCAATGCTTTCATAATCCTTGATTGATGCCTCTGTAAACTCTTAGAGAATAAGTTGCATATCAACCCGTTTATCCTAGTGAAAATAATAGTACTGGAAGCCCCCTGATATTCTTCAGCGTCTCCGTCTACATCTTGTTGGTGTGCTTGATGTCGTTGAGATTCTAGAGAGTTTCTCTGCAAGAGAGTAGCGATGCATAGCGCATTAATTCAATTTTTTCTTCCTCAACATAGAAGAAGATTATTCGTGTCTAATTAGTCTACTTGACCTTCAGTAAGAGTATTCATTTACCCTCCTTTCTCGGCCACCCCTGGAGGACGGTTAGTACGAGGAATGTGCAAAATGTTCCCAGTATCTACCGAACCAAAGTCTTTCATCTCCACCCAAAGCAGAATAAATAATGTTATCAGTGTCAGGATTCACTACAATGTTCACGAATTCCAGTAGCCAATAGTCGTCCTTGTGGAAATGCTGAATTGCTTCGCCTGGCCAGATTTACGCTTAACTACCTTACGAGGAGAGGACTGCTGCATTATGTATGAATGATTTGAAAGTCTTTAATCCTCGATCATGCCTCAACTGTTGATGCAGTTAAATGATTCTCATCAACCCACATAGTCCAGTCTATTTGAAGTTTGGGTAAGATCTTCTCTATGATAGTAGCTTTAACATCCTTTTCTTCTGGTTTCGATTTTGGTTTCAAGTCCTCGCCTAGCAAATCAAGAATATTCTCATATAGGACATACAAGATTCCCGCCATATTTTCCAAGTACTTATCATTCCAGTACACATTCTGTTCTACCCTAACCTTTTTCTCCTGCAATTTTAAAAAGAAGAATGTGAAGATCCTAAATAGGACGGACACTACTAGTATACCTAATAACCCGAAGACGACGAATGATAGTACCTTTTCAACCCCCGGCGCAGCATTAATGATTGATTCAAGTCCTACACTAATATTGGGAAATAATGAAGTCAATCCAGCACCGAAGAATGATGCTAGTTTAACTGGCATACTCTCTTTAGATAATGCCAAGTCGGATATGTCTTCTAGAAGGTCTCGCTTATTTTCGTACTTTCTTGACTCGTTTCGCAGGTACCTTACGTGAGCCTCCCTCGCAAATCCTAGATTTCTTAATGTACCGCTCATGATCATCATGAACCGTGGTATTAGTTCATCATCGTACTTTGTTATAGTTTTGAGAATCTCGTCGTTGAGTTTCGCAATAACTTCTCTTTGCTGCTTTTCATGAGAAAAGAACATAGTCATTCCCCAGCAGTATTGTAGTATATTCTCTATTTCTGGAGAGATTTGAAATGGTTTATCAAGTGGTGGCGGATTGCCTTGTGATCCGGACGTGCTTTGTTCTGTATCAGTTCTTGGGTAAAATAAACATCCAAAGAGGATAAGGAAACCACCGATAGTTATTGCAGCCTTATAGGTAAGAGGGTCGTCAGGGAATACGACAATATTATGAAGAGAAATAATCATCAAAACAATACCAGTGATAATAATGATAAATGCTGGGGTTACGTTGATGACCATCTTTACCAAGGTAAATGCACATCCATCCTTTTATTGTGCGCTACAATCCTATGCAGTTCATTCATAACTATCCTTTTCATAGCAGTTTTATCAGGTATCATTTAACTTTCAGCCGTATGTGATTACATGAGTCCAAATGAGATTGAAGTTTTGCTTCGAATGAAAGCTGAACTGCACTGGTTTTTCTTGCAGCCTTGACGAAACTCACCTTCTTACTACAGAAGTTTTAGTAACTTACTTAGGCTTTGGCTTTGCTTTGGATTTCTCAGCAGAATCCCTCTAGTATATGTATTAGGGCGAGCCTAAACTTTCCATTCTTTTCTTCCTTCTGCAGATGATCCTCATCAACTACTTAGGTCGGCAGAGGCAGGGGTAGGCATAACAAATGCGATAGGATTATTTGCTAATATTGTAGCCTGTGCGGTTTGAGCCGATCTTGGTGCGAAGACTACTTCTGCTGTTGCACCAACTGGGAGTTCTTGTGTAGGAGTTGTAGTGCCGGTAATAATAACACGATTTAATGTGGCAACTGTATCGACACCAAATGCTGCGGCCAATACCCCGACATTACCCCCTGAGATCTTGGTGTTTGAGATAGTATGTTCTCCATCAACAATGGCAATACCAAAGAAGCGGTTATTTTTTAGTATGTTTCGATCAACTTCACAGCATCCACTATTTCCGGCTACAGCAATGCCCAAGTCATTATTTGATATCTGATTATTGGAGTCTCAGACATTCAGTCAATTTACTAACACGCTAGAAATATTAAAGCGTGTTTAAAGTGGATCATATAGCATTTTCATCCGTTTTGCCCGAGCTAAGATCTACCGCCTTCTCGACTTCAACTACAAATAACTTGCCTCCTATGTTATCACTCAACCTGTTCCTAAAAGCGGTGATCAACATATCGACTTTCTCGTCGCTGACAACTACTTCCACCTTTGTTCGAGGGATAAATTTTGGTTTG
>JAATVS010000388.1 GCA_014523695.1 Nitrososphaerales archaeon TH5895 | reverse complement strand
GCTTCAAGTATTATGATATCAGAGTAGCTGAGCTCATTACCGCATATGGTAGATACAGCTTATCTAAAATGCAGAAAATCGCAGAATCAATTAGTTTTGAAATAGTGGGTGGTGACACAGATTCGCTATTTCTTCTTGACGTTAAAAGCGATAATAATGATGATAAACAGGCCCTGTCACGGTTAATTTCTGAATCCAAAGAAACGATGGGCATCGATTTAGAAGTCGGTGCGACCTTCGTCAAAGCGATCATAACAAAGAAGAAGCATTATTTTGGTGTTACTAATGAAGGAGAAATAATCGTAAAGGGGATGGAAGGGAAGAAGAATGACAGACCACGATGGGTAAATGATATTTTTAGCGAATTCCTGAGAATGATATTATTTAATGATGATGCATCTTCTGCGGTGGAATACCTTAAGGAATCAGTACGAAATCTTGAGGAAAAGAAGGTAGACCCAGACACTTTAAAGATTTGGATGGAACTATCTAGAGACCCTGCGAGTTATAAGGTTAATAATATTCAGAAGAAGATTGGTCTTCAACTTGCTGCAAAGGCTGGGGATCTTATCTATTATTATAAATCTGACAACCCTAATGGAGCATCATTAGATCTACAGGATATCAGTGTAAGAAAATATAAGGTAATGTTATGGCAAGCGGTAAAGGACGTTCTAGAAATATTGAATTGTGATATAAATGGATTAGAACAACAGCTTCGTATCGCGAATAAAATAAATGGAACGATATCTGTTGGCAACGAGCAACCTGGAGACCATGTCATGTAGAGACATCAAGAAGAATTTAATGCACATGAACTGAAACGGCCACAGGACAAAGCCTTCTCGTGGCGTGGTCGAGAATTAGTTTCCTATACCTACTGGAAAGTAAGCCAATTTGTCAGGAGGTGAAAAAATAGAAATGATGAATGGAAAATATAGTGAACAAGAAATAAGCAACATCAATGAGATAGAGCAGCAACTTAACAGGGATAGTCAGTACATAACTATAGCAATAGGAAATAGTAGAATTCTTCGGTTCCTAACTGAAAGAAAAATAGAAGAAGTGGAGAAGACTTACAATGGACAAGCAATAAAGAAAATACGATTTATTGTAGCTGATCCGAACGAAGAAAATAAATCAGAGAAGTACTTTGATGTGGGCAAAAGATCTGCAAGATTAATCATATCCAAACTCAAAGAGGGACATACCCTTCTAAAACTTGAAAGAATCGGCTCAGGAAAAGAAACACTGTATATACCGACACAAGTGTCAGTAAATTAACACACATCCCTTTATTTTTTGTTTATGGGTGACAATGTGTTGTCGTGTGCTCCACTTGAGCTGTCTCCTGAAACAGGATTTCAAATATTCTACGTTGTACCTGTCTTAGCGATCGAAATGAATTAACTTGCTACTGATTCCGCGATAGATAATTGTCGTTTGCTCGATAGAAGCGTTAGCAGGGTGTGTGGCAGGCGTAGACCGATTTGCTGCATGCACTTCATCGAAATATTTGCTGCATGCACTTCATCGAAATTTTTTGGGTCACCATTTTTAATGTGTAACACTATTGGTCTATCTTGTGATTCCACGGGCTACAGGCTTACCAGTCCTCTTATTCAGAGGATAAGTATCGACTTTGTTCATTGAGCTTGCAGCTGGTCATCCCCGTCACCTATTTACAATATTAATAATGCTAACGCACCTTTTAAGTAATAACAAATAATGATGACCGATAATAAATAGGGGAGAGACATGAAAACTTTAAAGATATCAAGAATATTAACTGCAATTGACGGTTCTCATTCATCAATGGAAGCAGCAAAGTATGCACTGGCAATGGCAAAGAAATATGATGCTGAGCTATTTGCTTTAACCATAATTAATACACAACCATGGTTCCATTCTTCTACTCTCTATGGTTGGGCGTCTCCAGAGACTATGGAAAAGGTACATGAAAATGATATACGTCATGCCCAAACGTGGTTAGATCAAGTCAAGGAAACTGCTGAAAACGATATTGTAAGATCACAAACAAAAATACTGTTGGTTCCATACACAGAAACGTCAACAGCTGGTGCTATAATAAACCACGCAGAAGAGAATCACATCGATTTGATTGTGATAGGTACGAGAGGTCATTCTGGATTAAAAAAGATGTTACTTGGAAGTGTAGCGTTGGCAGTACTAACTTATTCACACTCTCCTGTGCTAGTGATAAAGTAAAAGACCTTTCGCCTCGAATGCCACTCTAATAATTACCAAAGCAGACTCTGATTCCTTAACTATTGCATGGTACAATGCAATGCATTGCGTTGTACCCGTCATTTAATTCAAGAGATCGTTTTTATATGTTGGAGGCGGCGAAGAAATATTGGATAAAATAGTGTCCGTTGAAGTTATAGGAGTAAGTCCTCCTACAAGAGGTGCTATGCAACATGAAAAAACCTACAAAAAGCTTCAGAAACACTGAGATCCAAAAGCGTAGAAGTTGCAATGAAGAAACTCGATACCGCAGATAAATATGTAATCTCTAGATATGCCGCGAATGGCCTATTCTCTTGCTCCGACGATGAGATCAGCCGATTTTCAAGGACTTCCAGTATGGTATATACCTCTTGCCTTTATTGTAGATTATTTCAGTCATATAATCCTGATATTAGGAAGCACAGACATATTGCATCGAGTGCAGATTAGTTTGGAGTATTTCAATCGATGGTAAAGGAATCAACAGAAAGAACCAAACCTGACTGGCACTCGATGAGTCGTGACCATGTTATGCAATATTTGCAGACTAGTATCGAAGGACTGACCCAGAGAGAAGCTAACGAAAGACTTACAGTCTACGGATCTAATGAAATCAAAGCAGAACGAGGGATCTCCAGAGCAGCCACATTCACAAAACAGTTCAAGGATCCTCTTATAATAATACTTCTAATTGCAACCGCAATCTCTGCTCTTGTGGGTGAACTGATCGATTCTACTATTATCATCGCGATAGTAATACTTGCAGTCACTGTAGCTTTTATCCAGGAATACAAGTCAGAAAAGGCCATTGAAGCTTTAAAGAAAATGACAGCCGCAACTTGTCGGGTCATTCGGAATAATGAGGAAATTACAATTGATGCGACAGGACTCGTCCCCGGTGACATAATCCTAATTTCTGCAGGAGACAAAGTTCCTGCCGATGCATACTTAATTGAGGGTTACAACTTGGAAGTGAATGAGGCTCCTCTAACTGGAGAATCACTTCCAGTAGGAAAAACTGCAGCAGCAGTCTTATCTAAAGATACTCCGCTTGTTGACAGAAAAAACATCATTTACACTATCACCACTATAACCATTGGTCGAGGAAAGGCAGTAGTCTTTGCAACTGCCATGGACACAGAACTAGGAAAGGTTGCTACTGATGTACAGACAATGGATGTACGAAAGACTCCTTTTGAACTAAAGATCAAACATACTGCGAAAGTGCTGAGTGTAATAATGTTAATCGTAGTTGGAATTGTTAGCGTCTTTGCGTTTAGTCGTGGTCTCCAGTTATTAGAAATGCTTGTTTGGGGAATAAGTTTAGCTGTAGCAGCTGTTCCAGAAGCGTTACCTGCTGTTATAACAACATCTCTGACAATCGGAACCTATAGAATGGCTAAACGAAACGCAGTAGTCAGGCGGCTTCCAGCTGTGGAAGTTCTTGGTTCTACAACTATAATATGTAGT
>JAATVS010000387.1 GCA_014523695.1 Nitrososphaerales archaeon TH5895 | reverse complement strand
GGTATTTTATCTATCTCCAAGGCCCTTAAAGTAGGGGACTTTGTTGGAATTTATTCTATGAAAGGAGAGATTGTAGGCTTAGGAGAAGCCGCAATGACAAGAGAGGAAATCGAATCCAATGTAAAAGGCATTGCTGTTACTATCAAGAGGATAATTATGAAACCAGGATCATATCCCAAATCGTGGCATACCACAAATTTAACAGCAAAAGAACAAAAGTTACACTAGATATAGGGTGCCATACTCACCTAAGCAAATATTTTGACTCTATACCCACGGTGAATGGGCAGAGACGATATTTGGATCGATATACTTCAATACGTTTCAGAATCCATCCCTAGGATAAACACATAAGTTGGTGAGAATATGTAATCCGTAGTCGAACGGTAACTTTGGTTACCCAAATCAGGCCGGGGTCGCCTAGCCTGGTAGGGCGCAAGCCTGGAAATTGCAAAATATCCAGTGAGCTTGTGATCTCTTGGGGTCACGAGGGTTCGAATCCCTCTCCCGGCGCTCATCTCATGACGATAAATCCTAAAAGGTGATAATTGTACCAAACTACCACTTCACAGTTCCTCGTCTAATTCTTCGAATGCCCTAGCTTTAGAAATTTCGTGCAGACGCATCGCTACCAATCTATTGAACTCTTTTTTATTAATAGCGCCGCTTCGTTGTAATTCTTCGATAAGAACATCCAGCATTACAGTTATTTCCTCTATCTCTGTGAGCTCTTTTCCTGTGACATGAGCAGATGAACCGTCACGTTTTGTGGTTTTTCGAGACATAGTCCATACTAGACTTCTAGAATTCAATATATAATGCCCGATCCCAACTTAAATTAAAGTTTGAAGGGGTGAGAATTCTTTTATCAAACCACTTATTTTGTTACTCACACAAGCTTATCGTATTCTTTTTCGATGGATTTTAAAATCGAAATACCTGTTAGGGATCCTCTACTCTTTAGAATTGCAAGAATAGATACTCCTCCGGCTCCTGCCCCGTCCTTCACGAAACCGTTCGCAAATGCTTTAAGGCCTGGCCGATCGGAATCTTCGAGATGAAGATCTACAGTATAAATCGGAAAATCAGAGCATATTTCATTAGCAATGCTTTGAATGTCTGAAGAAGCATCATTTGCAACATAGCATGTAGTCCCGATGCAAAGATTTCTTAACGATCTGTTCATCGCTCTTGTTACAGCTAGAATAGCTGTCATCTGCGTCCCTCCAGCTAGCATAACATTACTTCCTGAACTACTTATGCCATAAGTAAGCCCAGTCACAACTGGAATCATCGGATCCCCAACGGCAGCTATTGCTCTCACAGGATCATTTTCGAAACACCCAAAGGGGATACCTGCTTTAGCCATTCCTTCCTTTACTACCGTATTTTTTAACGTGTGAGGATTCGTCGGAAGACTACTGCTTACCTTAGACCAGGCATCGATCCCGAGTGCAACAAGTACGCCGAGAGCAGTAGTAGTTCCTCCTGGGATGCTTTCCCCGATAATAACCATCTTACTAAGTTTGGCAAGTTCTCGGCCAAAAGCTTCCCCATACTCTAAGCCCTTCTTGACGTAACTTTCGTCCACAGCATTTCCTGTTCGTATGTCATTCCCTGGTTTCATGTCAAATGAGACATATGGAACCTCAGGTTTAACAAGCGACCCAGCGTCGACTACAAGAAATGGCATATCCGACAAATCTAAAGCTGTCTTTGTTATAATCGCGGGCGTAGGCATTCCATCTGGAGTAACAGGGACAGAATCCAAACATTTGCAGCGACCATAATTTAAGAATTCTGCGTCAGCTGGAGATGTATATTTAATTAGATCCTCGTTCTGGCCAGCTGCCGTAATTCCAGGTATAAGACTAGTGTTTGTGTATGATACTATCAGAGCAAACACAGGATTGCTCGCTGACAAAGGCACTTTAGATGACTGATTCTGGTTGAGAGACCTAAGGTCTGGATAATCTATCCCATCGTAAATCAAATTGGCTTCAACCAACGCCCAGGAAAGCTAGAAATTCACTTTCTGATTTTGCCTGTAACGCAAAATTTGACTGTTTTTCTTTTCCGATCGTTGAAACTGGGAAGGCACCATAATCATGACCAGGATAAACGGTGAGTTGGTCCTCCAAAGCCGAAACCTTGCTATAAAGACTATGGTACATGTCACTTGGATCCCCTCCTGGAAGATCTATTCTCCCTACACCACTGACAAAGAGAGTGTCTCCTGTGAATACTGCCTTCTTATCGATTATGAGGCAGATGCTATCTTTTGAATGACCAGGCGTGTGTAGAACGTGAAGATTAACAGAACCGATCGATATTACATCGTTTTCTACCACTGCCTTATCTTTATGTAGCGGAGAATTGGAGTGCTGAACGATAGTCGCCCCGGTCACTTTTGCGACTTCATCATTTCCAAATACATGATCAAAATGTGAATGAGTATTTATAATGTGCTTTGCCTTCAGCTTTTCATTGGCAAGAAGTTGGAAGATCTCTTGGAGGTCCCATGACGGGTCTACTATAGCTGCAAGGTGAGTCTGGAGATCGGCTATAACATAAGTGAAATTAGCCATATTCCCTACCCTGAATCGAAATATTTCTTCAGTCATATTTCGTTCTCTATTATTCCCGTTTCAGCCTCCAATGGAATCCCGATGTGTTCGAGGTGGATCTGACCCGAATAGCTCTCATTATTTACCAATCCCTTCTTAATTCTATGAAATGTGACAGTTGCATTCGCTGTTACACACTTATCATGGACTTGTCCGGTATTAGGATCAAGTCCTGAAGGGATATCTACAGAGACAACATACGCTCCCGATTTATTGATAAAATCTATCGCAGAAGAATGAGGCTCTCTAATGCTGCCGCTTACTCCGGTTCCTAAGATGCCATCTATCAGTATGTCAGAATCAAGTATCCTATCCTTGACTTGGTCTATGTGATTGCTCCAAAGCGTTTCTACAGATTTTAACCTCTTGAGAATAGCCCAATTAGCTCTTGCTTCCTCAGTCCGTAAATCATGTGGGTCAACCAGCAGCAACACTGTATATTTTGCTTCAGGGTAGCAGGAAAGATGTCTCATACAAACCATGGCATCACCGCCATTGTTACCCCCACCACATATCGCAATGATTCTCTTGCCTACCATCCTCGTATCCAAGTTGTCCATCTTGAATTTAATAAAGTCAGCAAGACCATGCCCCGCATTTTCCATCATATACATTTTACGGACACCAAAGTTTGCTTCCGCGTTTTCCTCGATCTTGTACATATCGTCAGAAGTGATGGCTTTAAACTCCAACTTCGTAATGGTCGTCGAGTTACCACAGGATTACTTATAAGTGTTAAATGAACTCCAGCATCTGACCTCGTTTCCCAGCATTCCTGACCATGTCGCTGGAAGTATTTACTTACCTTTGATAAAGATCCATGAACTTGAAGCAAAATTCTATCAGCCAGAGACGATTGGATTCCTAAAGAGTATATCCTAACTACGGATTAGAGGCATCCCTGCATGTTTCTAATTGTCTCACTAAAATCAAAGTAATTGGGTTCTTTTGGAGCATATTGAGAAAATCCAGCACCAAGAAGCGTAGTTTCAAAATTCGGGACGAAATTCAGAATCTTATGGGCCGAAGAAAAAAATATCTTGATAACTCGAGTAGAGCCTATGGCGTCTGACCTAATTGCCTTCTAATGCTAACATATCGGTATAAACTCAAGAATATCCCAACACATGTTGATGATAAAGTATATTACAGACAATCTGGTTTCTTCCGTTTTGATACTGACAAGATTATGCTTGGCACGATTTTACATAAGAGTGGGTTATTGATTCAAATTGAGCAACTTTCGCAGAAGTAGAGGCTACAGTTACGAGCATTCCTTAGTACAGCGTCTCAATATTGGAGACTGGTGTGCCCGGAGGCTCGGCGGATCTAGCGCTGGCCTTCCGGATATAGTCGCGGTGAATAACAAGACATCTGTTTTGCTGTCTATAGAAGCGAAATCAGGAACAGGTGATGCCCTCTACATACCTCAAGATCAGATCCGAAGGTGCATCCTGATCCAGAATATGTTTGGTTATTACAAGCGTAGGTATACGATATTTGCGTTTAAATTTATGAGGAAAAAGCGTTTTGTAAGGAAAGGACAAACTGTGTATGAGCCTCGAAAACTTGTGGAGTATTACAAATCAATTGAAAAAGTTGGAAATATCGAGGCCATCTCCATGATCAAGTGCACCTATGATGGAAAAACTTACGAGTTTAGAAATGAAAGTTTCGTTGAATCAAATCTTATTGAATTTCCTATGCCCTTCACTAGTGCTTCCGGTAGTCAGAGTCGTTCTTCAATCGCGTTACCGTTCATGAAGAGAACTTCAATAGGTGTTTGACGATTGGAAGAAGTTTGTCCAATTTGTTTCAGGTTTCTTTCCACCATTTATGACAAAAAAAGAATTAAGAACGTTAGGGTGTTTTCGCCTGAGTCTGAAAGGGCTTGTAACTCAACCTATCACAAAAAGCTCACGGATAGTTTTAGATCATAAATATTTATCGTGGTATGCATAGTTTGCAATCAACATAGGTCTCACCATCAAGATGGTTGAAATGAGTTCCGCATGATAAACATGTGTGGTGCATATCATTAAAGCCGTCTGAGGCCGTATAAGAAAAACTAATCAAGTTTGTGTCTTTACATCTGATGCACCTACAGCTGCATATAATGCTATTATCCAATTCAATATGCTGCCTGTTCGGTATTTATATGTCAATAAGGTCACAATTGCATACACATCATAGACACAAGGACTATGACAAATTGTCATCATCTCGTTCTTCATCATTGAGCTCATGATTATCTGGATAGTAATCGATCTATTTCATCAAAATTCTATCGAAATTCACCTTGCCTTGTCTTTGCCTTTCTTAAACAGAAAGAAAAGGATCACAAGTATTATAGCTATTATGATATAGTTAACTGGTGGACTTATGGCTTTGGTGACCAAACCTAATTTTGGAATATCCAAAACTACCTTTCCTACGTAATTTGATTCGTATATGGGAAAGTCTATACCGGGGATGGATCCCGAATTAGCATCGCCCTTCGTAACGATTACGAGGTTGTCTTCAGGATCAGTCAAGATCTCGTTGACTCGGTGAACGATAGCGTCAGCCTCTTCGCCATCTGGTACTGGCTCTTTAAAGACTATAATATCACCTTTATTCAAATCGTCAAATGGGATATTGTGACTCACTACTACAAAGTCTCCTACATTCAGTCTCGGTACCATACTTTCGCTAGCTACAACATAAAAAGGATTTATCACGCCAAAGGATAGTCTTATTGCTATCCAAACAATAGCCACTATCACCACGGCTATTATGATATACCTTAATTCTTTTGGAAAATTTAGCTTCCGCATAACCTCTTCC
>JAATVS010000386.1 GCA_014523695.1 Nitrososphaerales archaeon TH5895 | reverse complement strand
TTAATGTGGTACGCGTATTTACTATCGCTTAGATACAAAGGGAGATTATGTTCTTTGAAAATCTGTTGAGCATGGTCGATATCAAAATTTCTGCATAAGACAACTTCTGACATTCGCCCAAAAACCGGCTTATTTTTGACACCGTCTATACGATCTTTCAGTACATTATACCCTTCCATGCATATTTTCTTATTTCCTAAGACCAAATGCTCTTCGGGGCTTTTGGTAATGACTCCACCTTTCTCGGAAACGGCTATCTTCGTTGTTCCCGCAAAGACAGCCAACGTATATGCTTCAAACGATGACCTTACGGTAGCAAAAATTACTCTAAAACCCATTTTCTCGAGAATTCGGAGCTCGAGGACAGCAGGTAGATGAAGCACCCCTCCGCCGTTCTCAGTAATAGTCCCGTCGATGTCAACCGCAAACGAAGTAATATGCCGCAAAATGATTTAGATATGAAATAGCTTTATTTATTTAAACATTCTTCAAATTATGAGAAACAGCGATTATTGGTGAAGACTAGAATCGATCTTTTTCTATCAAAGTGGTTTGCAGTCTATCTACGCCTAGTTTACAACTAGCCACGGATTAGTCGACATCGCGCTATCACCCATAAGATAGCCGTCAAAAAGTATCCTAAGATTTAAAATCTACATGATTCTTTGAAGGCCTCAGAGCGGCAAAGGACTCAATTCTGGTACTACTGGTTGACTAGTAACTCTTTCATGCATTCTCTTGTCGCTCAATGATTTCTGTTTTTTAACCTTTACCTTGATCTTGAACCCAAAGTGCATACCATTTCTCCATTTCTCTGCAGAAATGATTTCGCCAAATCCCTGAATTCTATCGCCTTCCCGCGTGACTACGGTAAACGGTGTGTTTCTGTGATACTTCAACATTTCAATCCGCTCGAAAAAATGATCCCAGTCCAGAGGGTTCCTGATCAGTGCCTCAAAAGAGAGAATATCACCTACCTTCACCTCTTCTAAGTGCGTACCCATTATTTCCAATTGATCTAACTTTACGTACACGGTTTAAAGTAAGCATAATTACAATATAACAGTTTTGATATCAGAAAATGTAATAATTGCTAAAATGTGCTGCTATCTTAAGCATAATATGAATATTAAAGGCGAAATTATTAAAAATGGCACATATTAACAATGGTACATATTGACAATGCGTAAAGGCTTTAATATGAAATTCCGAGCTAGTATGAGGTGGGTCCGTCACCTAGTCAGGAGAGGGTGCTGATATAATAAGCGCATGCCTCCGAAGCCAGTTGTTGTGGGATCGAAGCCCACCGGACCCGCTTTTCATACGGGTTCATATACTTCTTTTGCTAGCTAACTACAATAGGTCGATCATCTAAAAAAATGCCTTCTAGTTTTGCGACAGTAAAGGGATGGACTAAATCAATCCTCAATGAAGGAAACAGAAATCTAGTCAATGAGTTTGTCTCATTCATGGAAACAACTGATACGTCAGAAAATTACAGGCGTGGCAATTTAATACCAGTAATATTCTTTGCTAAGTATTTAGAAGGTAAAAGCCTCTCAGAGGTTAGAGAAAAGAGCGATATTATTGGATTCCTGGATACAAAGAAGAAAGACGTATCGATCGACACAGACAAGAGATGGATTCGAACATGGAATGATTATCTTCAAAGGATCAAGTATTTTATGCGGTGGTTGCATGAACAGCTTTCATGTCTAATCTGTCATCTTCCTCTGACTCGAGATGGGCTGCATTACGTAGTTCGGGGCCGTTCTTGGTCAATGATTAAATCTAGTTCAGGTAAGTCAGATAGTGTGGTACATACTCGAAGAGATTCATCTAAAAACAGACGACTGGTTCAACGCAGCCTTTCGATGATATCCTCATAGAATACCAAAAGACTATTTACTCGTTCGGAGCTGCGCAGTGATAATAAGTTCTCCTTTTTACGAGTGAGACTATTTTTAATATAATCTATTGTAGATTCGATATGACATATGCGTGGTCTCAAAACTAAAAGTATTGCTCCCAATAGCTCTCTAACCTCCATTGAAATGTACTTGTTGTTCAGAAGACCTTCCATGACCAAATATTCAAAATATCGTTCAACTGACCACACTCCGCTGAATATTATACCTCCGTCGTTATACCTAAACGGTCTGCCATTCGCTGGCGGCAGGTTTTTTCTATCATTATTAATATTCTTCGTATTATTACTGCCAGTAGCGGTTTCTAGCTGCTTTCCGATGTATTTTAAAAGTATTTGATTCAAAATTCCCGTAATATTCCTGTTATCAACGACTAGACCATTAGACACAATAATATCAAAATACCTAGACATCATCGCATTCACCACAATCGTGCGATTTAGAAGCAATCCATGGACAAATCTATGGCAATTTGCATAATCAATCATCTCTTCATCAGACCAACCGTTTGCTCTAAGCTTGCTTCTCATCGTCAAAGGCATAGTTCTAATATTATATGGTAGATCTTTTTCCAATGTGTCATCCAAGTAGATTGGAATTGCTTGAGGCTCAAGATTGAAATGCCTATTTACAGTCTCTTGGAGCTTCTCGTACGCTCTTTCAAAATTGTCCATATCCGCTACAAATTGTCTGATTCCTTTTCCCAATTTTGTGAGAAATTTGGGGTCCTTATATCCTGTTTGTTTTTTTTGTGAACTTAAGATGGTAGCGCTCAAGAGAGATTTGATATCTGAATAAACCTGTTGTTTATCTGTTCTACCGGTTAATCTCCATATATCATTTGACCCTAAACCAGTTTCCTTATTTCCCTCTGAAAATAGGGTGATTATCTGAAGATATCTTTCAACCGGTTGACTTTTTTTCACTGGTTCACTTTTTATTACTAGTTTATAAGCATACTGCATATATTTTCACTTATGAAGGCTTTGCACATCCTACAGCCATATCATGTTGGATCGAGGAGAGGCAGGTCGCTGGCCGTTATCATTCCAGCCGAGGTCGTTAGAGAATACTGCATCGATACATCAACAGTATTCGCACTTCGAACTAACGCTAACGAGAAGAAGGTCATACTCCAAATGGTAAACGGTTTAGAAGATTCGGATCAGAATTACACGGCCGCACCTGTTGCAGATGATGACCTAAAGATGAATTCAGAAGCCACGGGATTTGAAGTTTAATGGTTCAGGCTCCATATGAAATTGTCACTTCAGAGCCTACGACACGTGATAGCGCAGGCGATAGATCCCCGAAGAAAGAGGATACAATCACTTTTGGTAACCACGATCTCACAGATAAGGATTCTGGGTTTAGGTACCTTTCATCTGTCGTTACCGAATGTTTAGTCTCGCACAACAGATGCACTGGCTCGTACGTGAGCGAGATTGCAGCATGTATAATTAGATGCAGGTGTTCGTGCCATAGCAAAACTCATCTCTGAGATTCTAACGCGGAGCATCAAACCAACGCAAGTTTCATGTAGTATGACGCGTCCACCGCACCACTATACACTGGCAGAGATAGATGAAAGTCTAGTCCATTCCTTGATTACAGTATTTCATGATTCAACAAGAGAAGGAGAGGTCGAGGGGTCATCATTTGACCAGAAGAACCCTCAGGACCCAAGTCTATTCCAGACCCATGATAACTACGCATTCCTGCAGGAGCAGATGACTACATAAATGGCGATTATCAATTTTATATCATCTGACAAAGAATATAAAGATTCTGCAGAAAAAGTAAGAGTAATTTCAAAATTACGGTTAGCAAAAGAGTCCCGATTATACATAACTTTAGATACTCGAAGACGAGGAGAAAGAGGCCTTAGAAGATTCCATGAAATGACAGAGATTTTTATCAGCTCAGATAACCGTGTTTTTGCTGGATTCATAGCAAATGATAGGTCTGGGCAGTCATATTGTTATACTGTCATAGGAAGATTTCACATTCTAAAATGAAGTTCACAACTGGTACCACTAAGCTATCGCCTCAAGACCAAGACGCTTTGATGAAATGGCCGCAAATTTACGGATTGCCAATCCTTCCAGCAGACTCTATCAACAAAAAAATCAATGCAAACGAATGGTCGACATTCGACTTTAGTCACACAGATTTCAAAAATGAAATGCTTGAAGGCAAGTTTGACAACGGTGCTGCTGTAAGATTAGGGCCTACGCTGAAAGGCGACCTATATGCTGTCGCTTTGGATTTTGATGGGTGGCATGCTGTAGTAGCATGGTTTGGAAATTCGGAACGAGTGTTAGTGCTATCTCAGAGAACCCTTGTTGAATGGCACCAGGACAAGGGGAAGATCCACGCCCTGTTACTCACGAAGGAACCTCTACCAAACAAAAAGATTCATATCGGTCCCAAAAAGGTACTGCTTGAGATTCGCTGCGAGAGACAGCTGCTATTTGTATCACCAAGTCCTCATAAAGACGGCAACAAATACAATCCGCTTGGACTCGATAGGATAGAAATACTGGATGATATTGGACTTATGAAGCTTAAGGGTCAGATAAGCCTCCTATCTGATAGATATGTATCCGATAAAGACAAGGCAAAGTATGACACCTGGCTGGATGATCCAGATACCATTTTAGGAGAGGGAGCAGGCAGACATGATGCTACCAAGTTTAAGGTCTGTAGATTCTACTGGAAACATACCGGCGAATGGCTGAACCTTTCTGACGATGAGCGCTTTGAACGAGCTTGGCAGTGGCACTTAACACATTGCAAGCCTCCAAGGAGTAGGCAAGAGTTTGATTTGATATGCGACTGGGTCAAGAAGAATCAGAGAGCCGAACGTGATAGACTGCATGATAGGATCAGGGAGGAACGTAATTCTGAGAAAGAGGCAGAAGTAGCAAGACAAGAACAGCGACAACACAATGCTAACAAACAAGTGATACTAGAAAGCATACCAAACAAGACCATCAGACTAATACTAGAGTCTGATATTTGGACAATGATCTCAGAGTGCCCACTCAAACTTATCAATGCTCGTCAAAAAGCCTGCCATATTTGCAGAGCATCAGTAACGTATTCAGACTCAGGAGAGAATCAGACTACCAAGAAAGCCCACCTGAACTACGGAGCCATACTTATCCGACTATTTCCGAAACGTGTTATCATGCACGAGAGCCCTCTAAGGTTCCTTGAAGCCTCTCCACAGTATACCATAATCTTTGAAGATCAAAGCAGGCAGGAAATCTATGTGTCTGGTACTATCGATGGGATAATCACCAAGCTAAAGGAGATGCCCGGCTATGTCGTGTCTTCCTATGGAATAGCAGAGGCATTGACGGCTATTATAGGCGCATTTAGCGACGATATGAAACTGGAGATAGATAGCAGTGTCGAGTTTGAGGGCTATTACCTCCATAATGGAGATGTAAAAATCAGCCGCATAAATCTTGATGAAAAGCACCCTAGGCGGACTAAAGAAGAGGTCATTAAATGTATTGAATACCTGGACAGGAGAAGTCAGTTCAAGATGTGGGAATACAAAGGACAGACGATCGATAGACGTGACCTGCTAGCGACTGCGATCAAATGGACTGTTCCCGGTCCTTTTAACTTCGCAATGAAGCAACTCAAGTGTCCTAAACCATACATCAAGGGTTTCGACATATCTGGAGAGAAGGACGGAGGCAAGAGTGGTTTGGCTGAAGAAACGCTGAACATACACGGTAATCCTACAAACGAGCAGGTTGCAGATTCCATATACAGTAAGGCAGCAGGTTCGGCAAACACAGAAGCCAAGTTTGCTAAGGCACTAGGCTGCACAACATATCCGGTCGAACTTAGCGAGTTTGGAAGGCTGGAAACCTACGGCAGACGTGAAGATTTGGTGGAGCCGTGTAAGACCGCAATCGATGGGTTAATCGTAAGACGGGGTAAAAAGGATAGCCGCACAGATGCGCCGTTTCCAAGCCTCTCGCCTATGATCGTTAATGGAAATTCAACATTCACATCTAAAGGCGAGCTGCTCAAGCGCTTCCATGTAGCCAAGTTCTCTGAGGAAGACAGACATGATCGAGATCTCTGCAGTCCTTTTAACAAATTTCAGAGTGAGAACAGGCATCTTTTGAAGATATTAGGTGATTGGACTATTCGTTATATCATCGATAACAAACAAGAACTGCTACTATCTCGAAGGTACAGTCCATATCAGGTAGGCGAGGTTGCACTTAGAGCATTCTACGAGTTCGCAGGGTTAGATGTTCCTGAGTGGTTAACTTGGTGGATAGTTGACACTTCACTTGAGGAGGTAGATGAGGACGTTGAAGGGCTGATTAGGTCTATTCTTCTCAATCATATGCATAAAACTATACGCGAAAACTCGCTTTTGATAAAAAAATCTACTGAGGGGATGGGCGAACTTACCGTAAGCCAAAGAATCCAAGAATGCTTAGACTGTCAGCTATGGCCCTGGATAAGAAAGATTCGAGGGGAAGAACAAAAATATTACATAAACACGTCAGTCCTAGAAATATTCTCACCTCGACTGCCAGACTTGACCATGAAAAAACTGGCAGAAAAGACCGGATTCAAATATCTAACAGACACTAAAGGTAAGAGGAAAATACTCTGTACTAAGAAGGAACTAGACGATTTCTTGGCAGTAGAGGATGAAGTGGAGATAAAAACAAATGTCTGACATTTTGGGTTTTTGCAAAGTCATGCTGACTTATGATATCACTAGTGATTTCGTGCTCAAAAATCGTACTACTGTATCAAGTCAGCACGTGTGTGTACTACCCCCCAGATTTGGTCTGGAAAATATCACTTGCGATATGACATTATGTGGATTGGCTGGTTTCCACCCGATCCACAAAATCTTGCCGCCAGATGTTAGTAGGAGATCAAAAAAGGAGGTGTAAAGGCGATCTCTGTTTATCGTTGAAATCAATCAAAATGACACAAATCGTAAACGAGGACGACTACCTAAATGCATTAGACGAGGAAGTGCAGGAAAACAGCAACTGGATCAAGATTTTACTGGACGAAACGAAACGACTGCGATTCGTATTGACAAAGAAGCCAGAGTACAAGGAAGACTCGTACATGGGTCAGCTAACAGGTGTGTGGAAGACCTTCTATAGTGTAATCGACGTCAACTCTTCAAACCAGAAGGAGAGGACTTTCAAGGCAAACACTGCCTCAACCAAGTTGATTAACAAAGCGCTTCGAATGAGCAAAGATCTTGTACTAGACATCACGCATGAAGGGACCGGATCTAACACAATCTATCGTCCAAAAATTGTAAATCCAAAAGAAACAGAAAGATAGAGGAACTAATTACATCGACGGTAATAACAACCCTTCCTCAAATATTTTTTCATCAGCCTTTTTTAGAACAGGCTTGCCTCCTATTTATCATACTTCAGATACGATTCAGATATCTGCATACTTGTAAAAAATATGAACTGCTCTCAATTCATTATTGGGAACAATGGTCATAGCGATCCAACCTATCCTTTGTACACCTGGAGGGCACATCTGATAGTTTTGTGGCCCCAACAACAGAAACATGAGTGATCCGACCTTACAAACCCAGGCACCTGCCTTCAATAACTTCCCTGTTTTTGGCAGCACAGTCCTATACATTTTTTCTGCGGTATCAGAATTATACGGTGGATCACATCGCCAACGACAGAATCTGCGATTAGGAATTTCATATAGTTCCTGTCATTCTGTCACAAGATCTGGCTTGGCATCGGGGTGAATGTCCACGGTAAAGCAATCTTCTTTAACGCTTCCACTACACACTTCGATAGTATTCTTTTCCTTCCCAAAAATAGTATCAAGCATCTCCAAGTAGTTAAAGGGATACCGTCCGCCATCCTTCCCTCTCAGTCGCACCTGGCCAGATATGAAATGAGGACTATTTGGTGTAATGAATAATACTCCCGTTGCTGGATCAGCAGGGATGAGATAATATGTATGAACAACACCACTACTTACGAGTGGGGGCTTGGATTTTATGAGGTCAGTAATATTGGATAATTGTTGCACTTTAGTTCTTGACTAGTTAGCAACTAGTATTCAATTCCAATATAAGCGTTACTGTCCAGCAGTAACAGCTTTCCGACTCGAATCATGAAACTGGTCAATCCATGGTGGTAAGGTATCATTCTTGAAATACTTGATATTTCTCTTTATATGCATAATATATGCAAGTTTCAAACATCTACTCAGATTATAGAATAGACGATGGAGGTAGGCATGCTTTATTTACAAGAGCTTTTAAACCACATAATTGGGAATCTGATCAATGTGAGAGCAGATATTGATGTGACTCCAAGTCATTATAAAGATTACAACCTCAAATAATGAGATTTACAAGAAAAAGTGACTAGGAAACTGAATAGCGGAGATCCGAAGCATTATCATGATTGATCCAAGATCTACTGTTGTAAGATTGAACTGTAATTAGTCTTCGTCGGCACCCATGTAATTATTGGCATTAGTTTATTAGACCTTATACATTACCCTATCACCTGTTGTTATGTGAACCATTTTTGAACTAAAATTTGGGCTCACAACCCTAACGCCGAACGAACCTTTTCAGGTAAAGCGAGCATCATCTGCCTGCCTCGATACTGATTCAATGCCGCTTCAACAACATGGTCGCGAAGGATAATCCTTTGATCATCTGTCAACGATTGATACTCTTCAAGAAGAACAGCAGAGTAATTACTTGCGTACATGGATGGATCATTTTCATACCTACTTATGAATGAGGAAAATGTAGTCGAGACTTCGCTACCCTTTAACTTTGACACTAATACAAGCCAGGTTCGAATCACCTTCTTCAAGGTCTCATTATCTGCTGCCGACAGACCCTCCAATATTGAGTCGATGAATTCGTCCCGTGTTTTTGAGTCCTTAGCACATAGTTCCTGCAGCCTGCTTCGCATCATAGACTCACGTAAGAAGTCAGGAAGATTCGATAAGATTCGAATGATATCCTCCGTAGGATATTTTTGTGAATCGTTGGACATATCCTGCAACTTCAGAGCATCTCTTATTAAGTATAAACATGCTAATGCATGTGCACAAGATCTAGTCTTCCATTGGAGAATATTCCATATCACATCGTCAAGAGGCAGAGCCGTATCAAGCTCGAGGGTGGTGGGCAGATAATACCTAACGGAACCCAATCTACGAATGTTTGGCCTTAAATTCTGATGATTGCTCATCAAATGCTGATATTCATTCTTCTTCTGAGACAACCCAGTAAGAGCACCTTCCAAATGAAGCGTTCACGTCAGCGATGACTACATGTCCAATTAAGGGAGTGAAATTTGGGGATCTGTTATCTCTCCTCCCTAAAATAGTAATTCTGCAAGGATAGCCTGAATGCATCAAGTATGTCTGGATATGATGTGAGCTGCTTATCCAGGCTACCTTCGTTATCAACTGCTGTGTATAGGGACGTTACCAATTTGTGAAATTTCGGGCTTATTGCAACACGTCCTCTTTCAAGCAAGAGCTTTGTGTGCCCGAGCATTTCTTTATGTTTGGTGGCAAAATTGATAGGATACACCTTCATGGAATACATGTTTCTCGCATTTCTTTCCATTTGCTCCTTTGTGTACTTTTCATAATGTTCGTCCTCTCCAATCATTCTCTTTAGTGACTTTATGAAAGATGGATTTGCACCATCAATATACACTCTGACATAACACTTTCTCCTATTAGAAAGTGCTGCATAAGTTTGGCTACGAGCCAAAGCATTTCGTTGTAGTCGGGTCTTTCAAATTCTATCGCATTGCATGCCGTTGATGGATGGTTTTGAACTATGTAAGAAATTATTGCATATTCATAATGCAAAAGTTCATGCACACTATTGATGATTCAGAGTGGCTTCATCACCATGAGCACACACTAAAATTGGTCATCCAGAGTGGCTTTCTATGTACTGGCAAATCATATGTTCAGTGAGCCTGACAAAAGAATCGAAGATGCCAGGGATAATAATAGCAACCTTCCGTTATTCATTGGCTAGTGAAGCTAGTTGAGTTCCCTCTTACGGTCTGGGGAAGGACACGTAGTACTCCACCGTTGAATTCGTCGTCGGTTCCGATAATTACCTCCGTCCCCGAACCATTACCTACGGGCCTGGTGGTCAATCCTTCAATTTTAAGGCCGTCTACAGATGCCAACTGCTGCGGTGAGTCGAGCATAGATATCGGCGAGCCTGTAGAATCTTGCTGTGAACTTGTGCGTCCGGCTAACCATACTTGACTGGCAAACGGTCCAATATCAATATCGGGGTCTATAGCCGATGCAATAAGGATGCTACCGTTATCATCGATCTCCAACGCAGTTACCGGTCGAAAACCCGGATCAATTTCGGCTTGATGGTGGTCACTAGGTACTAGATATTCAACTGAATTCACAGGTCCAAATCGGAGGGGATCTAGAAGATAGGTAGCCCAATTAATGCCTGTAGTCTGTGAGACTTGAGCGCGTTCAGCAAAGATAAATATGAGTTCATTATCGAGAACCGTAACCGAACAGCCCTCCACGTTATGTATGTCAATAGGCCAGGGTACAATATCAGTCACTAAGAGGCTGTCATTGTTGAGCTCAGATAAGAAGATACGCTTTGAACCCCTATCATTGTCACCACTTTCTCCTATTAGGAAACGGGGTGTGTCCTGGGTTTGAACGGCATCTGGAAGCCGGGCAATGCATTCGAGATCGCTACCCGGATTTACTCCTCGTGGCCAGGTGACATTTAATGGGGTAATTACCGTCCCACCAAGTTCTGAGGGTAGAGAAAGAAGACTTACCCTTGGTGCGCCGGCTTCTTCAGGAAACTTGGCATCATGGATACCTAAAAAAGTATCATTGTCGATCCATGCAACTCCGCTCAGGTCAGGAAGGGCTTGATTTGTTGATAGACCGTTGGCAGATATAGTTGAGCTGCTAGCGAGGATTGGAAGGAAAGCAATAGATGTAGCTATTAGTAAGTTTGGAAAAAGCGTCAACCACTCACGTTCCTTGATTTAAATTTAAAAGCGTTTCGCTCTTGTCGTAAAATGTGGTTTTGAAGCACTACTATTTCCTGGTCAACTGCTTTACTTTGATGGGATTACTCATATTGTAGCATTAAAGTCAAGTGAAGACAATAAATTGTTTGGTTAATATCATTAATACACAGGCAAAAGCGCCGACACCGTTGAGAAGCGATATCCTGATGGCTCCCGAGCCGTGGTATCAGTTAAATCCTATAAACATTTAGGCTAGTCTATAAACCCTATAAATCACTGAAATCATAAATGTGTCGGTACATTTCTGAAGGTGGTACAGCTAAGGATAGAATAGAATCACACATTACCATAAATGAAAATCTCCTAAGCTGTTCTTCACCATGGAACTGGCTTACC
>JAATVS010000058.1 GCA_014523695.1 Nitrososphaerales archaeon TH5895 | reverse complement strand
GTATAGACGACCATTTTGTGAAATGCTGCAAGATGATCTAGGAAATACCACCTCAAATGAACTGAAATTCTTGCGCCACCTAAGGTATGTTCCCATTACACTAGCAAAAGCAGAGGAAGTATAAATTAATACCATGGAATTAATAGAAACACGGTTCTTGTGGTTGGTAAAGAGGATGAGATGGCGGCCAGTGGCATACAGATCAAAGTTAAGATTAAGGATCTCAGGTCATGGTTTGGAGTAGACTTCGATGTTTTGCTACAATCAAATATGGCTGGATATCTGGGGAAAGATGACGTTGCTCATATCGTCTGACTCAAAAAACTAAGATGAAAAACGACGTAAACTCAAGTAGGAAGTAGTCGACAACCCAACTAGTCTTGGAATGACTACTAAAAATAAGACATAGTCCTTATTTTTGCTTATAATTATGAAGTCTGCTAATGAAGTAAAATCAATTACTAGTACTTCAAGAAAGGCAGAATTAGCCATCGCCAAAGTTGAAACTTCTCTAGGGGGATCTAGGAAGCAATCAATTCAGTATCTGTAAGACGGAGTCGTATCCCTACCAACCTAAGGCCTTGGCGGATTTTTCTGCTGCATCATCTAAAGCTTCCTCTGGACTAGTCGTGCCGTAGTAAACTGCGTTTAGTGCCTCTTTGATGAATTCGGCTATTTGGGGATATTCGGGAATGCTTGGCCTAGTACTTCCGTTTGCTATCATCGATACCAAGAGATCATAATAAGGTACAACTTTCCCGGGTTCCTGGGAGTATTGACCCTCACCAATAGGAATCTGGGTAGGCATATTCGCATGTTTTGTCAAATATGGTCCAAGTATTTGTGGTTCCAGCATAATGGTTAGCAATTCCCATGCCAGGTCCTTATGAGCAGACGTCACAGGTACCCCAAATTCCCAGCCTCCCATTAAAGTGGTTGTTTGAGTGCCATTCTCAGGAACCGGGAACATGGGAATGAAACCTATATCTCGTTCAAAGTAAGTACGGTTCAGAGGTGTGGTTATCGGTACGTGATGTTGTAAGGCTTCAATCATTACTGCGAATTTCCTGTCGAGGAACTCTTCCCCCCAGAAATGATCCTTCTGAGGCAATATTCCAGCATCTATCTGCTCTTTTATGAAGTTGAGAGCTCGTATGCCTTCCGTGCCATTGAAAGATGGATACCAATAAGTTCCCTTCGTAGGATGTCCTTGTTTCATGGATACGATATCTCCTCCTAACATCCAAAGATAAGGGTACCATATATCAGGAGAGTGATCCGCTCCAGTTAAGTGAACACCTTCAATCCCTTGAGGATTAAGTACTGAATTCAACTTCCTTGCAGCATCAGTATAACCTTTCCATGTCATTAGAGATTGCGGGTCAACTCCGGCCTCCTTCAACATGTCCTTCCAGTACCAGATTCCTCTAACGTCTGTCCACGCCCATATACCGTACAACTTCCCTTGGTATATTCCACCGTCCCAGTTTGCCTGATACCAGTCCGGTTGACGCCCCCAGGTTTCAGTGAAATTGGAGAGATCGGAGAGCAATCCTTTTCCTGCGAATTCCCCCAGCCAAATTTGGTCAACAGTGATAAGATCGACAGGAGCGTTGACTTCAAGAGCAGACAATATTTTGGCTCTAGTCTCGTTATACGGAAATGTTGTATAGTTAATTCCTATGTCTACCTCTGGGTGTCGTTCCACGAGCTTCTCCATCGCTGGTTCGATTAACGATTCCCACCTTGTTGGGTCTCCCTGATCTTCAAGTAAGGCGGTGAGCGTGATATTTTGCTTTTTAGATTGGAGTGAAACATCATCTACCCCTTGGATGCTTTCCTGGGTACCGCCGTAAACAGAGAGCATAAAAAACAAAAGTACCACTATGAGAAAACATGTCGGAGTTGATGATAATCGCTGCAAAAGATGCAATACTAGTACATATCGGTGTTCTATATAAGCGTAGATTTGTGTATTTAAATGACTATGGATCCTTGCTGCTTTATCACAAGAATCCCTTGTGATGGGATGTCGATATGATCTTCAAGCTAGAGAGCTTTTTTGTGATACATGCTATATGACATGAGTACAACTCCTCCATAACTATTTCTTTGGACTTTTTATCAAGGACATCGATCGAGTGACGGCTTGTTATTTTGTTCTGTATTTGCCAGCAACTGCCACATGAGTAGAAAGACTTACCTATCCACGTAGGTATGTTACTCATAATAGTAATATATTATTTAATATCTTTGCTTATTTTTGCTAAAAGTGTCTTCTCAACTATTGTCTTATGATTTTTCTGTGAAACATGAATATAGTCTTGCTTTTTCAGGTTATACGCAATGACCTTAGGTATCACTATGAATAAAGTGTTACCTGGATGCTGCTTGCACGAGAGTCATCTTAGCACTTGCTATCATTTGCTATCATTTGCTATCATTTG
>JAATVS010000385.1 GCA_014523695.1 Nitrososphaerales archaeon TH5895 | reverse complement strand
CTCATTCTAGAGAAATGTGACGTCAGGTCTAGGATTATTATTTTGCTTATGGCTTCTACAGGAATGAGAATCGGTGCCCTCCCAGGACTTAGAGTGGGTGATATCAAGCGAATGGATGAATTCGGTGTTTATATGATTTGGGCCTATAATCGTTCCAAAGCAGATAGATATTATACGTTCTGCAATCCAGAATGCGCCCATGCGATAGACACTTACCTGGATTATAGGCGTTCATTCCACGAAGAGATAAAGGACAAGTCTCCCCTTATTAGAGAAGAGTTCAATATAGAGGACGACTTGCGTGTCAAGTACCCTAGATTCCTGTCTCAACGAATGTTCTGCTTCAACGAATGTTCTGCTTCATAGTTGAAGATGTACTAAAGCGGGGCAGGCGTTAATCAAATCACAGTCGGTAATAAGCGCAGAGAAGTCATGCGAAGCCACGGCTTTAGGAAGTTCTTTATCACGCAATGTGACAAAGCGCATATGCCGTTGTGTCGTTGTCCCTGTCATGCGGCAACCTGCGGCAATATAGTTAATCAATCAATCTTTAATCAAACTTATTTTGATTTTGATTCTTCAGATTCGTAGTATTCGTCCTGAATCTTATCAGCAGTCATTATATAGAACTTGTTCATTAACTCCTTTTGATTGCCTTTCTTCAGTTCAACAAACCACTGCTTTATTTCATTAAAGTCTTTCTTAAACTCGCCTAGTTCAGCAAGAAAATCCATCTGATTGTTTCTTAGTTTTTTCTTTCCGCACAATACTACTATTTGGGGGAAGAGGAAACCTAAGGAATAGGGTTTTGGGATGCCAAAGCGCAAAGGAAATAAGAATGATTCAGGTGGTCTTAACGCCCCTAGACATCCGAATGGAAACATCGATTGGGCTGAAGTTTATAGCAAGTATTTACGTCCAATATTAGACAGACAACCAGCACCTAACACCATAAGAGGATTGATGTATATCCTCAAGTCACAGGGCATTCTAAAAAAGACCGATTACAACACTCTAGACAAGCGCCTGGTAGATTGGAGATTGCAAGGTCTTGTTGATTGGAATGCAATAGCAGATGATAGCGGGAGGAGTTTGATAGGGGATTTTGACGGTTTTATGAAACCAGAAACGTGGATTGGTAACAAGATAGATTCGCTGAAGGATGCAGCCAGTGAGTTTCGATATTTATTAAATAACCAATGGCGTTGGTTCGGACAGCCCAACTATGTAGAGTTTATGACAGAAAAGCAGGCCGTAACGGCTACTGTATATTCCTATGTTGAGGATAGATATGTCAAGATTTCATACAACAAAGGAAATAACGGCTGGGGTTGGGCCCATACATATGCTGAGATGCTCAAAGATGAACTGGAATATTACGATTTCAAAACGAGGCAGTATAAGCCAAGAAAGGTGTATCTTTGGTATCTTGGTGACGATGATAAATATGGCAGACACATGGATGGGGAGTTAAGGAATCAGTTGCGCCAGTTTGGGATTCTAGATAAGATTCATTTTGAAAGAATAGCGGTGTTACCTAAGCAAGTAAAGTAGTATGGCATACCCAAGGCTGACGAAGGAGGAGGCTACGAAATAGACGCACTGAATGCATACAAACCCAACTTATTCAAAGACTTGCTGATAGACCATATAGACCCATATTTTGATGAAAGTATACACGAAGAAATACTAGAACATTACTCAGAGTCGTATATCGATAAAATAGTAAGCGGCAAGATTAGATTCCTTGATGGAGATGATAAAAATGAAGGTTATTGACATACACAAAGACGATTGCACTATATGCGGTCATGCATCCAAGTATCATTTAACATTGGATAGAGATACAGACATGGGCATGTGGTGGCGTAGCATGTGTGCTGCTAAAGCAGATTGCAAATGTCTTCACTTATGCACATGTTTAGACCCATAGCCATGATAAAGAAAGGTTATAAACAAACTCCGGAACATAAAAGAAAGAATGTATTGGGTCGTCTGAATAGTCCCATAATAAAAGCACGTAAGGAAGAAACTA
This sequence comes from Nitrososphaerales archaeon TH5895, assembly GCA_014523695.1. Classification (GTDB taxonomy): domain Archaea; phylum Thermoproteota; class Nitrososphaeria; order Nitrososphaerales; family Nitrososphaeraceae; genus TH5896. The sequence continues at coordinate 5,229 of JAATVS010000385.1, read as the reverse complement.
GAAAGCGCAATGAGTTAAAGCGTCAGTTAAAACTGCAGCAAAGACTTCAACAGATAAGAGAGGAATGGAGCGGCTACTATTTCAGTCCAGAAGCCAAGCAAAGATAAGTCAGGGAAATAAAGGACGCAAAGCCTGGAACAAAGGAATCAGAGCCTGGAATAGTGGTATAAGGTGGCCTGATGAAGTCAAAGAGAACATTAGTAGGGGTATGGTCGTTTATTGGATACAGAGAAAAACAAATAATAACACAAAACAAAAATAGTTAAACTACTTATAATATATCCTGCGTCTTGTTATCTTGCAACTGACAAGACCGATAACGCAAACGAATCATCGTTGTCCATACTGAAGTAACCCCCGCCGCTGATTCGAACAAACCTACGAACATACCGGTCAGTTGTCTGTCAAGTCTACACGAAGGCTTACGGCAACTGACGGTTTTTAACTATTTACCTGTCTGAGTGGCGTAATGACCGCTGCCACTCTTTATAATCATCAGATTCGTACCATTCCTCCTGAACTTTATCTGCAGTTTTTTGGAAAAACTCATGAACTAAATCCTTGCTAGTATCCTTCTTCAGATAGACAAGCCATTGCTTTATCTCATTAAACTCTTCATTCAAGTCACCTAGTTCTGCGAGAGATGTCAAGAAGTATAAGGAGGAGTTAAAAGCCCTAAGAAGGAAGCAGATGGGTTATCCAAAGCAGTTTAGGCAGCCAAATCATTAGACAAGGAATATGAAGAAAGACTCCAAAGATGAAGTAAATGAATTGCAGATAAGATTACTTTCAAAAAAAGGGAGTGTTGAGATAGTATATGTACTTAGAAGTGATTACTTATTCTGTCCTGGTGGGGCCGCTCCTGATGGGTTTTCATTTTGGGTTGTTTCGTCATGTCCCTGTCCGGGGTTACTAGAACTGCCAGGACAATCTCCCACATCACCATCGCATCTTGTAACTTGATCTATCTTAGCGAACGTTGGAGCAGTACTGACTAGCGCCAGTATAGAGGCTCCCGCTACTGCCATTATTGCTGCTATTGCCAGTATTTTGGAACTCATTAACTTATATCTAACATTCTACTATAAAGATACATCGTGGTATTTACAGTAAGAAGATACCGGAAAATCGTACTTCGTCATTTTAGTGTAATCTTGTTCTAAATGTATAAAATAATGCCAAATTTTTAGTATTTTTGTAGTCACTGGAAAGTAGCTCAAATTAATTTGAGCTGATTCAAATGAATTGAGAAAAATTGAATTCAAGTTCAGTTTCTTGCGTATTTTTTATCCTCTGATTCCCACCATTCATCCTGTAGTTCATCGCCAGTTCTCTGGAGGAACTCATTAACTAACTTCCTCTGAGTCCCTCTTTGAAGATTGACAAACATCTGCTTCATCTCATTAAACTCCTCTCTGAGTTCTCCCAACTCGGCAAGATAATCCTTCCTTAACTCTTGATTCTCTTGCTTTAGTCGCTGGGCAGGGTCTATTGTCAGCAATGGAATAGACTTAACGCATTCGGCGAGTAGTTCCTCTTCAGTTGGTAATACATAACTAGCATCTTGACCGACCTGGGCATGACCTGTTAGATACCTCCTATGAGCATCCTTAACTCCAGCAGTTACCATAGTTGTAATCGCCAGTTTTCTCAGTCCATGACTGACTGCAATCTCCCTGCGTTTACCCTTGAGCAAGCCCGGTATACGTTGATTCACCCCTGCTATCAGGAGCGCTCTCTCTATAGCAAGTTGTAATATCCGTTCAGTAGCGGGCTTTGGTGCAGAACATGGCAGAACAAAGAGCGAACGATTGTTGATATTTGACCCCGATAAACTCGTAAAGGTGGGTAAGCAGTTTGATTTTGTAGTGACTGTAGACAGGTCAAAAAGTGACGGCAAAGGGGTTTTACATATCCGAGGCACAGAAGTCAGGGTGTATTTTAGATGCTTTCAGACTTTCTTTGCAGTTTTGGCACTAGTGGTTCAGAAAAGCAGAAAATTGAGCGCTGCAGATTTCAACCAAGTTAATGTACTCTAAAAAAAGAAAAGGAGATGAAGTTTGCCTTTACTTCCTTAAGGTACGTCTACTAGTTTAGCACATACTGCATGTGCTTCAATAACGTCAGCTGCTGTATTAGATGCAGGATTATCATCGGTGGCTACCCATTCATTCGGTGCAGCTAGAGTGTCTTGAATTTTGGAGTTTTCGATGTTTCCTAGGCCATCCCAAAGAAATCCGCCTCCGGTTGCTACCTCGTCGGGTTCGCATGATGCCGTTGAAGAACCAGTCCCTCCCGGTGATACAACTCTCGCATCCCCTGAAACCGTTCTTACTTGAAGTTCCTTATCTGGTCCAGGTGGTCCCTGTACCTGCCGGCCCCTGTGGACCAGTATCGCCAGTATCACCTTTTGGTCCTTGTTGTCCTGGTGGCCCTTGTGCACCACCGGATATTTGCATAGTCGGTGTACTAGCTGAGCCATCCGCAAGTATCTGAGGACTGTTTATCGCACAAACAACGTCAAATGAACAACTATTCGCTGAAGAAGCTGTTGCATCAAGGTCATACGTATATTTCTTACCATATACTTCATTCGCGTTACCATTTACCGTATACATAGGTGATTGCATAACTGACAGTCCAATAACTATCATGATTGTCGAAACATAAATAGTCCTAAACCAAGTGCAGGTAGACTTCATCTGGAGTATCCTAAATTATACTAACTATATGCGCTTAGAAGCATTTCAATACTATTTAAGTCAGATATATTTTCTAAGAGATTTGCAGACTTCACATACCATCCTCATGATGATGTTTTTGATAGTTTTAGATTAAGCCTAATGTTTTGGCATTGATCATTAGACATCTCGCTATCAAGACCTTAGTCGATATAGAACTTTATTCTAAAAGACTTATATACTTTTTCTCTAGAACTTGAAACTACAATGAAAAAGACCATGTTTATGGGACTAACTATTACCGCCTTCGCCATCGCTATGATGAGTTCGGCAGTAATCCCAGCGGCCTACGCAATACACAATGGTGAGGGACATTCAGACAAGGCGTCGGTAGGAGAATGTTATAGGGCTACTGATAACAAAGACTTTTGTCAGGACAACAAAGATGATTGGAAAGACTTCAGAGAAAGCAATAGAGGACCACCAAACGGAGACCAGGACGGAGAGCCAGCAGATCCAGACTTCGATGATTGAACATAATCTAAAGCCCTGAAGTACAAATAACCAATTATTTTTTTCACAGGTAAAATGTCAAACTATTGATCTATCCTGACTATGACAGGTTCATCAAGATATTGGATATTAGACATAGGTGGGACGGCCTAGGCTACATGCTGTTGATATAAGTAGTAGTTCTATCCATCGGTCGTCCTACCTACATTTGTTGCTTATCTTCAAACCGGCAAAGAAGGAACTTCACACTATATCGTGCTATGCTTGATTCATTCAGACTATCACTGATGTTTTGGAATTAATCCCATCCCTAGCGCTTTGCATCAGATAACCCGAGGATGCAGAAACACTCAGATATTACTTTCTATCAAAAAAAAGATATCTTCTGTCGGGTAACAGAAGTAAAGAAATCGGGTAAGTTCTCACGTAACGGTGACCAGATTTACCTTATTGGCTTAAACGCACTTCCGCAGATTATCCTTCCCAAACCTTAATCTGTCTTGATTTCCTAACTTTGCAGGACTTGATTACCGACAAATACAGGATAAGTTCAGTAGGGGAGAGGTTAAGCAGAGAATAGCAGATGGTTATAGTCGATGGCGTGATGAAGACTCAAATGCAGTATTTTAGGCTGTCTTGGCAGTTCTGGCATTAGTCGTCAACTACCCTTGTCGTGTCCTAAAAAAGATAAATCATTGTGAGTAGGTCTAAATTGTGGTATCCATTGGTTGATTTCTATGGTAGGCTTGTTCCCATAATCTTGTTTGTTGTGGCGCCGTCGAGTATAGTTACGATTGTTTTGATTGATTTAATCGTGACGGAAGAAGAAGCATACGAATCCGGCATCGCAAGGCATGCCGTCTCGGATGCTCTGGTTTATGGATATTGGGTGCTTGGATTAGGATATGGTATAATACCCATTAAATTTACAAATGAGAAGCACTTTAGAAGGCGAGGTTACGAGAGTATATGTACCGAATTTCAGACTTTAAAGATAGTTTTTGTTGTTCTTGCTTCTCTTTTGATGACTGTTGTTTCTCTTGAGCTCTTAGTTTTGAGTAACGATTACATTAAATCATTAGACGGTCTTCTTACTATTGCAACCACCGGAGCGGGATTCCGAATCCTGACTCATTTAATGCACAAGGAGTTCAGATACTATCTTGCAAAGGGATATTGTATAACTGCGGCCAAAAAAGAAGACGAGTTTGACAAGGCAAATTATTTATCCGCAACATTAGATTCATATAACAAATATCTGCGGCGGCGCACACAAATTGAAATTAAAGATGTAAAGAGGATTTATGCCACATTTCTGGCAGCAGAAATAAAAGAGAAGAACCAAATAATAAAATCAGTATGTGAATCATTAGAAGGTGATAGATTAGGTCTGGCTAGATATCTATCTAGTGTTTACAAAGTCCCAGAAACAGAGTTTTTTATAGAGGAATCGAATATTCAGAAAATGAAACCAGTTGGTACCTTCCTTGCAGCAACAATCCCTATAATTGTTTCAATAATCACATTGATAGGACGTACCTGAATTAATGCCATTGTAGATGTGTATATATCCGTTGTTGTGGACCCCCGTGTTTTCTGGGTTATTCACTATTTTTTAGGTTCTCAAACTTAGGGTAATAATAATAATGAAGTTGGCGTCGCGTGATTGTCTGTCCGATGAGTATTGTACTCATAGTTTTGCCGGTGGTACTGGTTGTCAATGCAACTGTCATCCGAGGAATCGCTGATAGAAACGTTGCCCCTCACTGACGACCTACCAACTGAAGGAGAAATAAATGAATGGACTCGTAGATCTCTAAAGGAAGGAGAATGCGGTATAGTAGATTGCTTCAATAAGCCAACCACTCAGTGTAAAAAATGCACTAATTATTACTGTTCAGAACATTTTCCCTTACATCTTGACCTATTACCAGATGGCGACTTTGAATATACTGGTTCAAATGAAGGTCTAGAACGCTATATGGATTGGCGTTACTAGTTCAAGAGTAACAAAGTCTTGAGCGTGAAATCGCTT
>JAATVS010000384.1 GCA_014523695.1 Nitrososphaerales archaeon TH5895 | reverse complement strand
GTTGTTGGTGATCGTGTAATAATGGAGCAGAATACAAGGATTGGTAAGAATTGTATTATACAACCTGGAACAGTTATCGGAGCTGATGGATTTGCATATGAGAGATTGGAGGATACTCTTGAGCTGCAAAGATTTCCACATATTGGAGGAGTAATTATAGGTGATAACGTAGAGATCTGTTCTAATTGTTCTATAGCAAGGGGTTCACTTTCTAATACAATAATTGGAGAGGGAACCAAGCTTGATGCTCTAGTGCATATAGCTCATAATGTAGAAATAGGAAGACATTGTGCTTTGACAGCAGGAACTATTATAGGAGGAAGTACTAGAATTGGTGATATGTGCTGGACTGGTTTGAATTCAACTATAAAACATAAAGTTAAGATTGGAAATAAAGTAATTATTGGTAGTGGTGCATCTGTAATTAATAATATTGATGATGAAGATATAGTTGCAGGAGTTCCTGCAAAATCAATAAGGCATAAAGTCAGATCTAATCAGCTATTTCTTATGGCAGGACATCGAAGTCATACAAGTAACGGTCTGAAAAGAGATTCTGACAATAACAATACCATAAGTATAAAAAAGTAGAAGCAGTCTATTCGTCCTTTCTAGCTAGTCACCAACAAACTTTGTGTCCATCTGTGATTTTCTTGTCGTAAAATTTCGAACCGGAATATCTACGGGAGCAACATTAATTTGCATGGCATTTCAACACCATTTTATTGGAAACTACACGAAAATGCAAATTGGATGCTGTTCCAATGTAGCAATGAACAGGTATCACAATAATGCGTCTTGGTCTGCTCTAGAGTTCTGGCCTTCAAAGCCTGCTGGTCGACTAGGCTACTGATTTGCAAGCTTCGTACTGCTATTTTCTGAGATCAAGGAGAAAATATCCCGTCCCGGCTGATCAGTATTTCTGATCCGCATATGAAGACAGTGATAAATTTAATCCACATATTATAAGCATTCCAAAAAAATCAAAAGATGCTGCTATGCTGGTACGTTATCCATTTTTCGTTCCCATGGGAATACAATCCACTTCTTATGGTTCAATATCTCTCCGACATATGTCTCTCCACTGCAACCACCACCACCACCATCATCTGCGAATCTTCTTACGAGGAATACAAAATCACAATTAAATTTTCCCACTTCATTAGAGGCAACAGAAAATATATTTCCCGTATCATATATATCGTCAATTACGAGATATTTTTTACTTTCGAGCAACGAAGGCATCTCCTCTTTATGTAGTTTTTTACTTCTAAAGGGTATAAATGAAATATGATCAATATCAAGTTCACGTGCTATTAATCTAGCTGGAATGATTCCTCCATTTGTGATTCCCAGAATAGCATCGTACCTTTTATTTGACCTCAGTATCTTATCTGCGACTGTTTTTATCAATAATTCTATTTGTCTCCAACTATAGTACTCTTTTGGGGAACTATATTCGTTCACTACTTCTGATTTGGACTCCAATTAGTTCTCAACCTCCAAGAAAAATAATAATGACGTTGGTGATACCGAAGATGGTGGTGGTGGTGGTGATACTAAGAGCGATAGGAATAGAGAGGACCGCAACAACCAGGCTATCCTGTCTATTTGCTTATTATAAATCATACGTAATGTACCTGAATTTTGGTGATTGTTGGACTAGATTATTGTTATAGGTTGCTATTATGAATTGATGCATCAAGTCTTGTCTTTAATCGAAATATGAGTAGTAGGGCTTGGGTTAAGAAATCCCGGTTAGGGTATTGACAAATACAACTAGGCTAGCGAATACAATTACATTGATGAACAAGCTGAAGCTTAAGGAGGATAAATTTAATCAGAAGCTAGAAGGACTCTCAAAGCGTTCCGGACAAAATGAAATTGGTTTTTGAAAAGAGGATTGAGCTTTACAAACGATACCTCAAAAAAGACAGTCTTAGCGATATAGATAAGTTTACTTTAACAAACAAGAAAGAATGGATGAGTCGCCTCTTGAATTTAGTAATAGAGCAAGAATTACGTGAAAGAATTACAGATCTGACTAAACGTGTTTATACGTTAGGAAGGCACTTTATACTGGCTCTTAGCACCCATACTCTGAATTTGAATCATTTCAAGAGGGTGAAAATTCTTGTATCCGGCTGTTTCCACGGTCAACCACGTATACATTTCCTGAAGAGTCATGCGCAATACTTGTTGGCTCCTTAAACTGCTAGCGAGCTCAATGATATTCTTATAACTTATATTGTAAGATACTTGATGAATTAACCGATGATCATTGCCAATAGAAATCTTCTATATTATGGAGCAGCAGCCTGTACTGGCATTGCTGGAATTTTACATCTTGTTCTTGTATCCAATGCTATTAATTCCAATATCAATAATGCTATCTTTTTCCTCGTGGCTGGCATACTTCAACTCTTCTGGGTCTTGCCAATGATAAAGAGATGGGGAAGAATTTGGTACGCTATTGGAATCGCAGGTACTGTTATTCTCATCGGAATATGGGTAATTACCAGGATTCCTGACAACCCGATCACTGGCAGAGGTGGACCAGTCAGTGAACTGGCTATTGCTACAGAAGTATTTCAGATAGCGTACATTGTTCTAACGGCAGTAATTATGGCTAAGGAGAGAGTCAGTAAACCTCAGATAATAAGAGAGAAGTGATAGCTTCCTATTCCTGGAGCACTTTATGAACAAATGAGATCGCGATTGATCCTTCACCCACCGCGGACGCAACATGCTTGATGCTGCCGCCTCGCACGTCACCCACCGCGAACACCCCCGGCAACTATTCCTTCCTAAACCTAGCAAATACATAAAATAAGTACGTTTCAATTTGTCTCATTTTTTAATTTGAAAACTAGGCAGTATAAATTTGTTTGATAAGCAGGATCAATGACATTCACATAATTAAGCCTCCTTCTATAAATTTCTGTAATCCGTTACTTATAGGTGATATCTCGATCATCTCTATAAATACGTTTACTGAAGATTCTGTATGACACGATTAAATAATCATGTCTTATTAAGAACCATAAATACAAATGCAACAACACCAATTTTCGTAGCATGTAGTATTTTGTTGATTACGTTAGGAGTTGCTGCTGTAATAGGTGGATCAAATCACATTCTGTATACTACAGTGAATGCACAATTAGAAGATGCGGAAGAACTAAGAGAAGAACTAAGAGCATCAATAGGAGAGAAATTACAGGGAGGACTGAACCAAAATCAGAGTGATCAATCAGCCGCTGCTGCTAATCCAAACGGGTTAACTCTAAGTTTAGATCGAGCTCACTACATCCCCTTAAGTCCATTAAGCGATAGTCCAGGAAATCAGGTAAAGATGCTGCTAGACTATTCTGTGCAAGATCCGTCTGCACTTGCAGAAGATACGGTAAGCGCCGTAATGGAAGTGTATGCGGAAAACCAAACATTATTGAGAACTTCATCTCTTCCAGAACCAATCGTACTTAATGATTCAGAAGGAAGTATTCAACTTGCTACCACATTCGATGATCCTACACTTCAAAACATAACAGCAAGGGCTTTGCTTACCGATGGTCAAAAAATAAATTCCCTATCAGATCCAATTGAGGCAAGTCTTGGCCTAGGAGAACTTAAAACAGAAGGTATATCAGATCTGAAATAGATCCTTAATATTTATTTCATCTCGGGGTAAGAGAATTCTCTAATCTCTTTCGGTAACTATGTCTTATTTTTTATTAGATGAAAAATTAGACATAGGATATCCTGTAGGAAGAGATGTAGAATCTGTCCTCAAAGCAAGAACGGAAATGTCTGACATAGACTTAGAACAGTGGGGGCGGGAAAGTTATCGGGAGAAAAAAGGTTTCATACGACAGTGATACTGCACACATGACAGATCAAAAAGTCGTGATCATAATAGGCGGTAGTTCTGGTATTGAAAGGGCAACTGCAGCAGGTCTTGCAAAAGAAGGAGTGAAGATTGTGGTAGCAGCACACTGTGCCAAAGAAAGAGAAGAGACTGTTCGTCTAATCAGCAAAGCTGAAAGCTATGGGGATCTTTGTAGATGAAAATGATGTAGGTCACTGGCAGAGACAACAATCAAAACGTACTGGGGGGGTTCATTATATTGTGCGGAGCTTGGTCGCTCTAGTTTCATGGGGTTTAACTATGTCCCAGAACGAACCTAAGAGAATACCCAAGATCCCCCAAAATATGCCCATTGTTATTGCAGATACAATTCTGAAATTCATTAGCAAATTAGATGATATTATGATCTCATCGGGATTTGCAGGTAATACTACAAAGGCCAAGGCAATGATCACAGCATAAACTGTTGGCACTATGATCTTCCTTGATTCTCTGCGCGTTTGACCTAAACTTCTATAAAGTATTGCAACACCCAAAGCAGCAAATCCAGAAATGACCAGCATGGTGGTATACAAACTTTCTCTGTATTCGATAGTCTCAGGGTCTCCAACAGCCGGAGGATTTGCAGGATACTTCAATGCAGGAATCAAGAATATTACGAAAAACATAATGCCAGCGAGGATTAGTCCTTTCTTCTTGTTGTTGGATCCTGGAAGAGAATCCCTAGAGTAAATATAGACTATTCCAAATAAGGCAGATATTGAGGTACCCAAAATTGTTCCCGCAACAATCTCCCCACCCTTCTGCCATAAGCGATACTGTACAAGCTCGTCAACATCTACAGACTCACCAGATGCTACAGTATTTTGCACTTCAATCGCAATGGCCTGATCTATATACGGTTCAACCAATATCTGGTTTATTAAACCAAGTATTGTTCCCGCTATGGCTCCAGAAACAAGTGTTATTAAAATAAAAGCAACGGTTTTCATTTCTCATCATTCTTGACGTAAATACAGAGACAGCTTAATGGCAAGGAAAGCCAGCGGCGTGTCTCAAATCATGGTAGAATTCATGCATCCATAAGTCATCAAATGCCTTTTGTCCTTCTACCAGACTAAATAACTGTCCCTGATCATATCCTACAATAAACATGCCAAACAGTAGTATAGCTAATAATATGCCTACTGCAATTTTTGGTAAACCAGATGATTCCTTTACGATCTGTGCGTTAACGGAAGACATTTAATTTAGATACTAGACAGTGATCTCGTATATAAACTCTTGGCCAGTTCATCCAACACCTTCCTTTCTTACACACTATTTTAGTACAACATGAATCTATCAGCGGCATGTATCGGATAAACTGTCCCACTGTTTGATGGGATCGGCAATGAACTTATAATTACAAAGTTTAATGCCAATGACACTTGAAACTGATAACAGCAAATAGCATAATATTCTTCGATCTTGCAGGACGTCTAGCGTCAAGTATAAATTTTGTCAAAATGTATGATAATTCAAATACGCTTATTCAAGAAACACTTCTAAGTATGAATCAGTATTTCAGAGTAAGTAGAGGAAATTGCTTGTTACTAAAAGCAGGACAATCAATCCCTAACAAACAGATTCTTCATTTTTCGACAATGGGCTAATTTACAGGCCCATTAAGCAAAGAAATAGATTACTACTAGATCCTGACTGCCTACAATAAATCTGTGATGGGCATATGCAGGAACAAAGATGAAATCAGCACTCTTAACTGGTTTTAGCTTCCCCTCTATTTCTATAGATCCTCTGCCTTCAACTACAAAATAGACCTCGTCTACCGAATGTGGAAGTTGAGTGTCTGTCTCTCCCTTTCTAAGTCTAAGGATTCCTAGATCAACCCCCTTGTTGTTAAAGACATTCAAGAAATAACTACCAGTACCATTCAAATCGGCAATCACTTTATCAAGACTGATAAAATTATCTTCTTTCTCTTCCAATGATTCTATTACTCACTTTGCGAGCACCCTCGAATATATTTCTATATGATTTGGATCACTCGCAAAATGCGATTGCATTGATAACACGCTGCACACACAATAAATTCATATAAGTACTAATCCATAATACATCATATCCAACAAAGATGCATATGTACGTAAAGGTTCTACAAGAAACCTCAGGCAGATATGCTCCAAGCAGAATTCTTTCCTTTGACATTGCACATGTATTCAAAACATTTCAGCTCATAGAGAGTAAAGGCCATATAAGTAGGGATTTGCTATGTCAAGAACTTAATCTTGGCGAGGGATCGATTAAGACATTAATCAAACACTTGAAGATGCAAGACCTAATAGAGACTAGTAGAATTGGAACAAAAATGTCGGGTAAGGGTAATAGAATTTTCTCGCACATATTATCATCTGTTCCAAAAGAATGTGTTCTCCCTAAATGTTCTGTTGCTTTAGGTAAGTATAACTATGCAGTTTTATTGAAACAAATGAGCCTTGCGGTCAAGTCTGGAATAGAACAAAGAGATGCAGCAATCAAAATGGGTGCTTTAGGTGCTACGACACTATTCTATACTAATGAAAAATTCATTATACCAGGAACCAAGTATGATACATTAAAGAGAGAACCTCATATTAGACAATTATTGGTCCACAAGTTAAGGCCAGAATACAGGGATGTTGTAATAATCGGAAGTGATGATACTGACAAGAGGGTTGCCGAGCTTGCCGCAAAGAATGCGGCGTTATTGACTGTTATGAGTCATGATAAACATATTTAGATCTTTATTACTTTAGCCTGCATTTGCTTACTTCTATATACTACATATTAC
>JAATVS010000383.1 GCA_014523695.1 Nitrososphaerales archaeon TH5895 | reverse complement strand
GTTGTCGTCTACATAGGATGTGGCGAGCGCGGAAATGAAATGACCGAGGTGTTGGTGGAATTCCCACATCTACTTGACCCACATTCCGGTAGGCCCTTGATGGAAAGAACAGTTCTTGTGGCAAACACTAGTAACATGCCGGTAGCCGCCCGCGAAGCTTCTATTTACACAGGTGTGACTATTGCCGAGTATTACAGAGACATGGGTCTTGATACTGTATTGGTTGCCGATTCCACAAGTAGGTGGGCTGAGGCATTGAGAGAAATGTCAGGAAGGCTTGAAGAGATGCCGGCTGAAGAAGGTTATCCATCTTACCTTGCATCCAGATTGGCAGAATTTTATGAACGCGCTGGTCGAGTCAGGTCTTTGGGTCTGCCCGAAAGAAGCGGCTCTGTGACTCTGATAGGAGCTGTCTCTCCATCAGGCGCCGATTTCACTGAGCCCGTGACGACGCATACTATCCGCTTTATCAAAACATTTTGGGCTCTAGATACCAGACTAGCATACTCGAGGCACTATCCTTCGATTAACTGGATGCAGTCCTATTCAGGGTACTTGGAGGATGTTGCCAAATGGTGGAAGGAAAATGTGAGCAGTGAATGGTTCGAGTTGAGAGCAGAATCATATCAGATTTTGCAGAGAGAAGATACATTGAAAGAAATTGTGAGACTTCTTGGACCTGAAGCCCTTCCCGATGAAGAAAAGCTTATCTTAGAAGTTGCACGTATGATAAAAATAGGAATACTCCAGCAAAATTCCTTTGATAAGGTTGATACCTATTGCAGTCCACAAAAGCAGGTGAAACTAGTCAAGCTGATGGTAAGATTCTACAAGGAGGCGCTTAAGGCCTTAAGAGAGGGAACGCCCTTGGCTGATATAAGGGCAATGCCAGTTATTAGCTCTCTACTTAAAGCAAAGTTTGAGATTCCTGACGAAGAGGTGCAGCGATTGGATGGTCTTGAAAACGGAATGATTGAACAGTTCAAGAAAGTACAAAATAAAGAAGAGGTGAAAGTGGTTGTCTGAATCAGCTGCCATTGAATATACTAAAGTAGCCGAGATTAAAGGTCCCCTTATGATCATTGATGGTATCACAAAGGCCTCTTTCGACGAGCTTGTTGAAATTGAAACTTCAGATTCAGACAGAAGGCTCGGAAGAGTACTAGAAGTCGGCCATGGTAAGGCGGTAGTACAGGTATTCGAAGGTACTACGGGGCTGGCGATCAGTGGAACGAAAGCTAAATTCTTGGGTAGAACTATGGCTATGCCAGTTTCTCCTGAACTACTTGGAAGAGTATTCGATGGGCTTGGCAGACCAAACGATGGTCTCCCCGATCCTATTGCGGAGAAATTTCTAGATGTAAACGGAGAACCAATGAACCCTGAGCGAAGAGAATATCCTACTTCATTCATACAAACGGGGGTCTCTGTGATTGACGGTATGCTCACGCTCGTCCGTGGACAAAAACTCCCAATATTTTCTGGTTCCGGAATGCCTCATAACGTCCTAGCAGCCCAAATAGCCAGGCAGGCAACGGTTGTAGGAACAAAAGAAGATTTTGCAGTTGTCTTCGCAGCCATTGGAGTCCAATATTCTGAGGCTCAATATTTTAAAAGAAGCCTTGAAGAGTCAGGCGCCCTGAGACGAAGTGTATTATTTCTTAATCTAGCAGATGATCCTGCTATCGAGCGAATTATAACTCCTAGAGTAGCACTGACCGTTGCCGAATACTTGGCCTTCGATCTGGGGATGCATGTTCTAGCGATTTTGACAGATATGACAAATTACGCTGAGGCATTGCGTGAGATTAGCGCAGCAAGAGAGGAAGTCCCTGGCAGGAAAGGCTATCCAGGTTATTTGTATACTGATCTGGCAAACAACTATGAGCGTGCTGGACGTATTAGGGGCAAAAATGGGAGTGTAACTCAGGTGCCTATCCTATCTATGCCTGCTGACGATATAACTCATCCTATTCCTGACCTCACAGGGTACATTACTGAGGGTCAGATAGTGTTAGGAAGAGATCTTTTCCGAAAGGGGATTTATCCTCCTGTGAACGTGCTCATGTCTCTTTCGAGACTTATGAAAGATGGTGTTGGGGAGGGCAAAACGAGATCCGATCACATGGAAGTAGGTAATCAGCTTTACGATGCTTACTCTCGAGCACAGGAAGTCAGAGCTCTTGCTGAAATCGTAGGAAGGTCAGGACTGACTGGAGTCGACCTCAAGTATTTGGATGCAGGCGATATGTTCGAAAGCCATTTTCTGAAGCAAGGAAAGGATGAGAACAGAGGATTAGAAGAGACACTTTCAAGAACTTGGGAAGTGCTTTCAACTCTACCTGAGGGAGAGCTAACGAAGATAAAAGAAAAACATTTAAGACAATACTATAAGGAGACGAAATGATCTTCTAGTCATGTCGTTTGGGGGAAGAGTTACAGCTACAAAGATTGAACTAATCAAGATCCGTCGTTCGATGCAGGTAGGAAAGATGGTTCACAAGATCCTAGATGATAAACGGGAGGTTCTCTTGAAGAAGATAGACGAAATGATCGAGGAGGCTAATAAGGCTAGAGGTGATATCTGGTCACCATTAGCAGAGATCTATTCTGCCGTCTATGATTCATACATGTCGCTTGGAACAACAACACTAGAGTCCATATCTGATTCTACTCCAAGTATCATGGAGGTGGATGTAAACGTACGTAGAATTGTGGATGTAAGAATCCCAACTCTCCACGTTAGCAACAAACAAGGGGGACAAGAATTATCATACGGTTTCGTGGAAACCAACGCGTCGGTAGATAAGGGTGCGAAATTAATCAAGAATATACTCCCACAAATTTGCAAGGCAGCCGAATACGAGAATGCAATATTTAGTTTGGCAAAGGAACTCGAGAGAACTCAGAAGTTGATTAACGCGTTGGAGTATGTCATCATCCCACAGTATGAGAATGCGATATCATTTATTCGGGCTACTCTCGAGGAACGGGAAAGAGAAGAATTCGTAAGACTCAAAAAGGTTAAGGCAGTCATGGAGAGGAAAAAGCTTTAATACCGTCGGAATTATTCTGGGAACTGACTGAGGTATGAGCGAGAGTATCATAGCAAGCTTTTATGAGGAATCTAAAGATGTCCTCAAGAAAGAATATGAAACCATGGCACAGCAAACGAAAGAGATGCTTGGCGAATGTAAACGCAAAGCACTTTCCAAGATCTAGTTCATTTATCCTGATTTCTTGCTTAGTAACAATCCGTTGTAATTCTTTTTGGCATATGGGATTGTCCGTTTGCCGAGATATCATTAAATAGGGCGTCCCATCTCGAACCCCTATGAAGAAAGGAAAGGGAGGACATATTTTTATCCCGGTTATTGTGGCTTTGACTACAATAACTTTCATAACTGTAAGTTCCACTGGGTCTACTGTATTTGCTCAGGAAGAGGCATCTGCGGGCGATTCAAGCTCATTCAAACTGATCGGTGCAGGAATGGCGTTCGGTTTGGCCGCTCTTGGCGCGGGCATTGGACTTGGTTACGTAGGGGCTGCCGGTCTAGCAGCAATTAGCGATAATCCAAAAATGCAATCAAGGGTTTTCATCATTGTAGGTATGGTGGAATCAATCGCAATTTATGGTATCGTCATGATGTTCATCATACTCGGTCAAGCGTGACCTAATTCAGGAGATTCCTGATGAGACACCTCAAACTGAGAGGAGAACGGATGGACTGGGACTAAATGGGAACCGCTACACTACTGAAAACAACACTCGTCTTGCCGAGGACTGAAACGCAGCAGGTTGTAAGTAGACTTGCTGAACTTGAATGGTTTCATCCGCTACAACATGCATCTGAGTATGTTAATCCCTATTATGACGACCTACTATTGAAAGCTCAGAGGCTTTTCCAAGAAATTGATGACGTAGTCAAGGCCTTGGGGGTTCCTCTCGAAACGGGCGTTATGGATACCATGTTTAAGGGTGCTCCAAAGGCGCAAACGTCCTATGAGATTGAAGATATTCAAGGTTTCATAGTTGACTTGGAGGGAAGAAGTACGGCCCTCTTGAATGAGCCTAAAAAAATCCTTTTGGAGCAAAGTCAGGTTTCAAAACAGTTGGAAGAATACCGCACGCTAGCTTTGACCTTGGAAATGGCAGCCGAATTGAATCTAGATCTTAGAATTTTCTCTAAATTGAATATATTCTATGCTGCAACCTTCATAATTGAGAATAATGACCAAGATGAGATCAAGAAAAGCCTCGGAGATCTGTCGATGCAGATCGTCAAGTTAAATGAACATAAATCCGCGTTGGTCATTTTAGGTTCGGCTGACAACGATGGCGATAGAATAATCAAGGTTCTAAGAAGCTTTGGAGTACATCCTTTACAAGTACCTTCTAACATGCCTCAGAATCCTCATTTGGCATATGCTGAGTCTAAAGCCAAAATAAAGGAACTAGAGAAGCAAAGTACAGAGTTAGGCAAGAAGGTTGAGAAATTGAAATCATCGCTTACTACTAAACTACTATCATTGCACGAAGCTTCTCAGGTGGCAAAAGATGTTTTAGAAGCAACTAGGAAACCAGGAGGTACCAAGAATTTCGCCATGATTCAGGGTTTTATTCCTGTGCAGATGGAAAATAAATTCAAGAGTTTGACAAGCGATTACGTCTCGGTGATGGATGATCCTCAACAGGCGACTGCACACGAAAGTCACACAGAAGATCATATAGAGAAACTTCCTACGCTCCTAAGAAATAAGAAGTATATCCGTACCTTTGAAATCATTACTGAGACACAGGGATTACCCAACTATGACGAAAGGGATCCTACGCCTATTATTGCCTTTGTGTGGCCTCTATTTTATGGATTGATGTTTGCAGACCTAGGGCACGGCATATTGCTTTTTGGTCTTGGAATGCTTTTCAAATACCGAGGAAACGGATCTCTAACCACATGGGGAACTTTAATAGCTGCTAGTGGAGCGGCAGCAGCTATTGCTGGGCTTGGAACAGGAGAGTTATTTGGTTTTCACGCTATCGAGCTACCCATTCTGGCACCTATTGCTGAACAATTAGGATTTGTGGGCATGTTAAGTGTGTCAGAGCTAACCTTTGAGGAGGTAGTTAAGATTTTGGAGATATCAATTGCTATAGGAGTAGTGCATATCTTGTTGGCCTTCTTCTTAAGACTCTGGGCAGATATCAAGAAACATGATAAGATGATGGTCCTTTACCATGATATCCCAACCATAGTACAATACTT
>JAATVS010000382.1 GCA_014523695.1 Nitrososphaerales archaeon TH5895 | reverse complement strand
GCAACCTACTTCCATACGTCCAAATAGCGGGCTATTGACTCGGCTATGTTTCTATGAACCCACGCCATTTCGGTATTGCCTTGCCTTGCATATTGTCTGCTCAATGCAATCTGATTACTAAAAATCTCAACCATGCGTGCCTTTTCTCTGGCTATATCCCTATCCAAAGACTTGTCTATCGTGTCTAACAGTTTGTCTAACTCTGATTGCCTCTTCTTAACTTGACATAACCATGAAATTCGAATAACCATATTTAGTGTTTTAAAAGTCAATGTATGAGCTAACACTCAATCCTTTCGGCCTTCGTTATGATGATGGATTTGAGGACGGTGAAAATAGTAATCCTTACGATAAGGATAGGGCAAATAGATATACTGATTATAGCAGTTCATAATACACTCGATTTTAATCATTGGATATCGTATACATACGTAAACAATGGCATAGATCTATCCCATCTATTCCAAGTATCCCACACGCTCCAACGACCGACTAGAGAAATCATTGAAGAGTTTTTCTATGATGATGGGCTACCATTCATGGTAGAAAAAATAAATTTGAAATACCTAGGTACGCTCGATCACCCTTTAGCCAAAATGCTGATTGATAACACAAGAAATGGGATTGAGACTGTACTTGAGATCACTCCCAAGTTCTTCTCTACATGGGATTTTGGCAAAACCTAATGACAGAGGTATGTGAAAGGGCAGACAAAGGGGGTTGTAGTTGGCATCACTAGTGGAGAAAAAGAGTGTAATTGTTGGTGGTATTAGTAGCCAGATTTGCCAGATTTGCAATTCCTTGTGCGGCTTTAGGTATGCTAGCTAATACCTCCAATCTTGCACTAGTCGGAGTCCGGGATACCGGTTCACGCCCTACAAGACTATAAGTATACTAATTAATGAAATAGACACACTTGAAAGCATTCTGGGCCGTTTTGCGGATTTAAAATATGGTAATAGAGTACGAGCTATGGAGATCGCCGAAGCCAACCACGATTTTCGACGAGATCCGGTTGCGAAACAGATCAAGAAAATCCAAGATCGAAAGTCTGAGATTAGCGCACAAATACAAAACTAGTATCTCGAGATAAATATCAACAAAAGTAGCTGGATGCACTAGCCGGCTGGTTGTCTCAGTCGCAGCCACAAATGGCGGCTGCATTTTCCACCTGGTTACTTATCGAATAAATCTAACATAAATCTGGATTAACCAAGATAAGACTTGCCGGCGCAGCGGCTGTAGAAAAGAATTTGATTAGCACCCAACATGTGAAATTTGGAACATTGCCGGCAATTCTAATATTGGCCACAATCATGATAAGCACAATAGACTTAAGCCAGAATTTTGTTATTGCACAGAATACGACTTCTATAACACCAGCCGCAGAGCTAGCCGGTAGCAATGAAGATGAATCATCTTCAGTATGATAAATCCATTATTACAGAAAATAGGCGCCACGGATAAATCACTCATTCGTTATACATTTACGTTACACTTATCACTCATTCGCAGGTTTCTGCATGAATTGGTTTTGGTTATATCGATTAATCGTGACTCATCAAACCATTACTCAACACTCAATCATAATTTACTGTAGAAGCTCGTTAAATTATTACACAATTATACAATGCCACTCTAACAGAACTGTCTATAAAGGTTACATTCAATATTGTATGGAATAGACTGTCAAGAGAAATCGTGACGAGTTCATCGTAAGACAGTTTGGTGAGAAGCGCCTATCTCGCCAATTACTGTCTTTTATCCGTGGCTATTTGTGCATCTGCACTTGTAAAATTATTTTGTATGGGCATCTTTCCAGTTATTTCCTGATTCTTAAAGCTTTTTCTATTTGGGATTAATATGGAGTGTATTAATTGCATCGAATAAAGACTGCGACAATATTTTCAAAATTCAGTCCAGATAAGCGACTTATTGTGTTAATGTTAGTTGTCACAGTTACTATCATTATAGATTCTGAGATAGGTTACGTTGCCGATTTCATTCCTGAACAAGTTTCTTCGAATACTGGAATTCTTGTATTCATATTAATTGCAGTAATATTTGCGATAACTCAATATTTTATTTTAGATTATGTCAAGCAACTCAATAGAGAAACTAGACAAAGAGTACCTCATTTAACCAGATTACATACAGGTATATCAGTTGCTCAATATTTGCTTGCTGTGGTTGTAGCAATTGTTATCTTGCAAATACTCTTCATACAGCAGTACAATATTGTATCTCTCTATATTGTATATGCTATCAGCTACGGACTATGGATTGTGACTTTGGCTATTTTAGCAAGAGCTTTTTTCTCATGGTATAGATTTTCTAAAAATGCTGTAGTCTTAATTTTTGCCCTATCTATGATTGCATATGTAATAAATGGAGTAGCTGGTCTATTCGAATATT
This sequence comes from Nitrososphaerales archaeon TH5895, assembly GCA_014523695.1. Classification (GTDB taxonomy): domain Archaea; phylum Thermoproteota; class Nitrososphaeria; order Nitrososphaerales; family Nitrososphaeraceae; genus TH5896. Next base: position 5,036 of record JAATVS010000382.1, on the reverse strand, counting down.
CTGATATGCTGGGACAACAGAAGAGTATAATAACTTCTGTTGATGTCGCATATTTTCCAGAATTTAGTATTGAGTCAGTCGGAAGTCAGATTGGTGTGATCAATAATGCGGCTTCTTCTGCTGCGTATATTCTTACGTGGATTGGAACTGTGAAGATGCTATATCCGTACATTAAAAAGTTGGGCAAGATCAAGTTCTGGACTATTATGGGTGTAGCAATGGTTTACTATCTTAGTATATTTCCGCTTTTTGTCTTGGGTTATTTTACCCCATCAGAAAATGTGGACGCAATGACAAATATTCTTATCTTCTCATTGGCTGGTCTACTTTCTGGAATTATATTTGGTGCAGCTTTCTATTCAGTAGCCAGAACTCTACGAAGGGGCAGTGATCTCAGAAATCACATGATAGTTGCGGCATACGGATTTGTTCTTTTTTATATTGCTGGATCTGCTTCGGCATCACAGGCTGCCTATCCACCATTTGGGATAATCTCAGTCTCATTTATAGGATTATCTTGTTATTTAATATACGCAGGTCTATACTCTTCAGCAGTTACTGTTTCTCAAGATACGACATTACGTCTGTCTATTAAAAAGTCTATAACTGATCAAGCAAAATTCTTACATGGTATGGGATCGGCACATATGGAACAAGAATTACAATCAACAGTCATGGAGATAGCAAAGAAGCATTCAGATGTGCTAACAGAAAAGACAGGAGTTGAATCTTCAATGACTGAGAGTGACATCAAAGAATACATGGCGATGGTAATGGAGGAAATCCATAAAACGTGACATCCATCCTATTCTTTATTCCTCTTCTGCTTCTCCAATAGTTCCAATAGCCCCTAATCTCAATACAGGTCCAAATGTTTCTCCATTGTCATTGCTAACTCTCATAATTGGTATTTCATCTGTCTGATTTGTTTCCCACCACGTCACTATCACGCTTTCTCCATCAGAGTCTAATTCTACTCTCTCTGATTCTGAATCATTTGTATTGCTAAGATTAATCTTATCTGAGAAACTTGCACCACCATCAGTAGATACCCTAAACAAGACCTCATTATTGCCGTTAATGGTGTTATTACTCCACCAGCCCACATAGACATTATCACCTGTGACAAGAGGGGGTGCCGAACGCATTGATGTGGGTGCTCTTACGTCTTGTCCCATCAAAGATGTTGATGTTATTAGTCCGATTGCTGCCAAAATTAATACGACTTGTGAATGATTCTTCATTACATCTTCTTTATACATTATCAGATATATATGATATAGACGGTAACTAACTTCTATGCTGTTTAGAAACTTTAGAATTTGGCAAATAATCTCATACAACTGAACTTATCGATCTGACTCAAATATTTTAAGATAATTTTTTCCATCTGGCGTTATAACTAGTTCATCAAAGTAATTAGTACTTACAAAATCTATATGCTTCAAAGCATCAATCAAAGTTTTTACCAGTATTATATCTCGATCCAGTCTTTCAGCAATCTGTTCTTCACTTTTTCGCTCAGTAATACATCTAAGTACATAAGAAAATATTTGGATCTCAGTTAGCTCGCGAATGTTTGAGTTTTTATGCATTTAGCCAATCGATCCGTTGCTTAGTGCGGTGCTCGCTGCCGAATCGCTTAATGGAATACAGGGCAAGGGGGTGATCTCGACGCTCAAACATTACTCGCTCAACTGCAATGAAACTAACCGCCACTGGCTGGACGCAATTATTGACCCCACTGCGCATCGTGAGTCCGATCTGCTGGCATTCCAGATCACGATCGAGCGTTCACACCCAGGTGCACTCATGACCGGCTACAACAAGAACAACGGCGACTACGCCAGTGGTAACACATTACTACTTAGGTATATACTCAAGAGCGCGTGGGGTTATCCAGGATGGGTGAAGTCTGACTGGGGAGCGATCCCCAACTGGGAATTCGCGCTAGCGGGACTCTATCAAGAGAGTGGTATTTAGGGCGACGAGACCCACTGGCACTCACAGCCGTTCGTGAACCCCTCAGGGAGGCTTACGCTTCTGGCAAACTGTCGAAAGAGCGTCTTTCTGACATGGTACGCCGCATCCTGCGCTCGATGTTTGCAATAGCTATCGACGCTTGGGGACCAGCTTCTGAGGTAGATATGGCAGCACATAATGAGATCGCCCTCGACCAGGGAGCCGATGTCGGCTATCGCTGGTTTGCCTAAACCGGGGAGAGACCTCTCTACGCTTTGGGCCACGGCCTCACTTATACCAGTTTTGACTACAGCGATCTCGAGATCAGCGGTGGCGAGACCATCACGGCGACATTCACCGTTACAATCATTGGAGATCGTGATGGCGCCGATGTCCCCCAATTATATTTGATACAGGCGGCAGGCGATATATTGTAGTTGGTCTATAGTTAAGTAAACATTGGCGCTATTGCAGGGGGGGCAAGATCAACAACAAGCAAGCATCTATCTTACAACTGATGGATTAACATCGCCTTCTACTCATTGGAGATCGTTTAAACCTTTTTATAAAACTACTAGAAAAATATAAGATAAGCTCTTCTATTAAAGAACTATATATTTCTTTTAGTATATTTTAAAGGTATTTTTACTTACACATGGGCGGCCATTGCCCAATGACAATTCCTACCAAAATATATTGCACATTCAGAGAAGTTGATAACTAGGACCTACCTGCTAAATTAACGTATCTTTCTTTTAATGACTTTCTGTCCATCCTCAAAATAGATTCCTTCTTCTCTTATTGGATCAGATACGATGACATTGGCCATTACTCTGCCTTCCTTCAAGTGTTCGCAGAATCTTCAGGTGTGAGGAAAACGAGGAACTTCAACGCAATATTGAGATCTTCACTCAATATTCAGCCGAAACATCTCGTACCACTTGTCGGATTTTAATCCACGATGCTTACACAACAGTCAATCGGTTCATTAGAGAAGCTTAGTTCTTCATCGTCATCATCTTCTCTTCGGTACTCCATGTAAAAGTTATAGGAAATTCTAAAATAAAAAGGCTATTTCTGCGCATTATGAGCCCATTGCATTATAATTGGAGACATAGTGAGATAATCCCCTTATATATAGACCCTGTCTAAATAGTACTTAGGTTGAGGCTTTCCAGTTCCCGTTATAGTGGTGGAAAATGACTAGGGAGGGCACTGAAGTTTTCTATGGTGTTGATGCCGTTATGAGGACGGTTTTACAATTCTTGTATCAAACAGATGATAAAATTGATGCCTGCGTTGACTATACTCGTCCTTCATTGGCAATTGACATTGTGATATTGAAGAAAGCATTTCTTGATGCAAAAAAGAGAGGCGTTAAACTGAGATATGCTACTGAAATTACTAAGGATAACATTTCTTATTGCAAGCAGATGATGACAATGGTTGACGAGCTTCGACATTTAGACGGAATTAAAGGAAACTTTTACATTAGTGAAACAGGATATCTTGCTCCTGCTACTTTTCATGAAGCAGGAAAACCGGCAGCACAAATCATCTATAGCAATGTCAAAGAAATCATCGAGCATCAAAAGTATGTTTTTGAAACCTTATGGAGTAAAACTATTCCTGCAGAGCAGCGGATACGAGAGATTGAAGAAGGAACTGAAGCTGAATTTTATGAAGTTATCACTGACAACGAAAAAGCAAGCCAGATCCTTGTTGATATGACAAAATCTACAGAAAGCGAAGCCCTAATCTTTCTCCCTAACGATAAAGCGCTGGTGAGGATTGATAGGTTAGGTATAATTGATTACCTTGTAAAGGCATCGCAGAATGGAGTGAATGTAAAGATTATCAGTCAGTTATCCGAGGAGAATAAAGAGATTCAGAAAAAAATATCGGAGAACGCGCCAAATATCATAATACTCGATGGGAATAGCTCTCCCTACGGCATGTACATAATTGACCGTAAAAAGTTTCTTAGAGCTGAGCTCAAAAGACCAGGAGCTGAAAAATTCTCAGACGCGATTGGTCTAGTGGTATATTCTAATAGAAGAACGACCGTGGACTCCTTCGAGTCAGTCTTCGAATTGCTTTGGAAAGAGCGCATGTTGGTAGAAGAACTAAAGAAAGCAGACAGGATGCAAAAAGAGTTTATCAGTATAGCGGCTCATGAGCTAAAAACACCCATACAAGCTATACTTGGTATGAGTAGCCTACTGAAATATTATCCTGAAAGAACAGATCAGGTGGTAGAAGTGATCAGCAGGAATGCTGTCAGATTGCAAAGGCTTTCTGCTAACATATTAGATGCAACAAGAATTGAGAGTCAAACATTAAAACTGGAGAAGGAACGATTTAACTTTCGCGATTTGATACCCACTATTATTGAGGACTACAAAGAGAAGATCAAAGACAGTACTAATGATAGAGTTGAATTAATTTATAGTGATAATCTTAAAAATAATAATCCCATCGTTGTAGCAGCAGACAGAGAGAGAATAATCCAAGTCATTTCTAATCTCTTAAGTAATTCGATACAGTTTACAAGTGAAGGTTATATCTCTCTCAATATAGTTGTTGATAATAATAGTAAGGAGGTCACCGTTACTGTAAGAGATACTGGTACAGGAATCAACCCTGAAATCTTACCAAGACTATTTTCAAAGTTTGTTACGAGATCACAAAAGGGAACAGGCTTAGGACTTTTCATTTCCAAGAGCATAATCGAAGCTCATGGAGGCAGAATCTGGGCTGAAAGTAATGTCTTAGACGGACAAGGAACAATAATTGGTTTCATGCTACCTTTAGAAACAAAGAACGGCATTGAAGAGAAAAAGGAAATCGGGTTATAGTTAATGGATGAAATAATAAAAGGAAAAAGAATTATGGTAGTAGATGACGAACCCGACCTTACTTTGTTTTTCAGTATGTCTTTAGAATATCATGGATTCAAAGTTGAAGCATTTAATGACCCCAGAAAAGCATTATCAAATTTTAAACCAGATTACTACGACTTGGTTGTTCTTGATATCAAAATGCCGCATATGGACGGCTTTGAATTATACAGG
>JAATVS010000381.1 GCA_014523695.1 Nitrososphaerales archaeon TH5895 | reverse complement strand
TGTTCAGAACATTTTCCCTTACATCTTGACCTATTACCAGATGGCGACTTTGAATATACTGGTTCAAATGAAGGTCTAGAACGCTATATGGATTGGCGTTACTAGTTCAAGAGTAACAAAGTCTTGAGCGTGAAATCGCTTACGATATTACGCTAGCGCCGACGCAGATTCTTTTATGAGCAAGATAACCTGTTCATAAAAAGGTTTATGGCTTAGAAGGGATTAGCCCCTTATGGATACAGGAAATATAAACTCAGAGAGGAACTCAAGGCTTTTGTTGAACTATTTGTGACTAAGTATTTTAGAAAATAATAGATGATCGCTAATCACTGTACAAGACAATACGATCATTTATTCATCAAAATTGTCAGACTAATATACGGTTTACCCGAAACGGTCAAGTAATGATATTGTTCTGTGGACATATTCATTTACCTCTTGAATAGTATTCTCTTCATGACATCGCTTAGCAACGACAAAGCATTGTACAATTCTCTTCTGCTAATCTTTTGCAGTTAGTAGGTCTTATCAACAGTATCGTACTTTTCTTATTTTGATAGTTGTATTGTTCAGCTTAAATTCAAATCTTGGATAGATAAAAAAATTAGAAAACCCAACAGCTTATTGATACTTTAATCGAGTCGATTCAAATCCTACACCTTTCCGTAGAGTGTGATTGTACAATTCTGAATACTGACTCAATTAAACTATGTGGAACCAGGTGATCTTCACTAGAGGTGAACAACCGCCTATGCCTTCTTGCGAAAGATGAGGTAATAAGTGTCATCATCTGAATGCATGTAAAGAATATTACTCATCTGGTCCACATTGGCTATTCCGGCCATAGTTTCGGAGCATAGATCATTGGGATCTAGATTTTATCCATTGGCCAACTTTTGGCAAAACATTATTTTGAGAATAGCTGCTCGCAATAAGCCCTACATGACCAGTGTGAAATCTCATCAAACGTTTATCTTTACTCGAGACCAAGTCATTCAATGCGGCGCTGGACGCCGGCGCAACCAAGTGGTCCTCTTCAGCGACTATATTTAGAAGTGGTACTGTAACCTTGGATAGATCTATAATATTATGATCATCCGTAACATGATTGTCCCTGCCTGAAATTTCTTTTATTCGCATTTCGTTTTTTGCAAGCAAGTTGTGTTGGTAAATGTCTTTTATCCACTGCCTAAATGTTTCACCTGCAATAGGGGGTGTATCGTAAAGCCATTTCTCAACACCTAGAAAGTTCTCTACGAACTTTTTATTGTCAATATTTTGGACTAAGTTAATGTATTTGTTTACCCCCTGCTTAAATGGTTTAAGCATCGAATAGCAGGTGTAAAGTTGTTCAGAAGTAAAATTCCCTAAAGTATCAACAAGTTTATCGACATCTATGTTCTTGGCAAAATTTGCGAGGACTGTTGAGTCTTGATCGGCATCTATTATGGGGGCAATAGTTACTAGATTTCTAACTTTTTCTTGGTGGGTTGCAGTATACATTACTGACATCGTAGCACCAAGGCAATAACCATGTAAAGTTACTTTTTCTACGTCCCTTTTTTTCTCGACAATTTCAACACAACGATCTAAGTAGTAATTTACGTAATCATCAAAGGAAATGTATTTATCTATAGAAGATGGAGCGTTCCAATTAATTAGATATACATCAAACCCTTGGCGAAGAAGATTTTGGATCCAGCTTTTTCCAGGTTGGAGATCAAGTATATACGATTTATTCATAAGGGCGTATACGACTAGTATAGGGGTCGAAAAAGTCTTGTTTGTCATTGGCCGATAATGTAAGAGAGTATAATGCCTGGTTTCATGTAGTATTTCACTAGGTGTAGTTCCTACTTTGATTGTCTTACCAGCCAGATGGAGTGTCCTTCGACATGTTTCCAAACGCTTAGAATAGTCTACTAATTCCTGCGCGAAATTTAGCGACGAATCCGAGTCAGTAGTCGGTTGGTCGTGATTGGATTTAGGCAACTTTAATGCCTCGTCACCGGGTTCAACTCTTTGTTCAGTGGTAGTTTCTTCTTGTTTGGTCACAAATATTCGCCTGCTTACGTAATTGTCTCCTTCTAATTTTTACTGCTGAGATTTAAAAACTTATAGATGTTGCATCGAGGCAGATGAGGCGCATTTGAGCTACAAGAAATGCTAGGTGTGAGGACCTTAATCAGGAAGTAGTTAAAATTAAACGCTGTTCATAGTTTAGAGAGTTGGGAACGCAGTGGCAGGTCAATGTAATTGACTTCATCCAATATCCACGCACGTCAACTAAATGTTCTGAAAATGACAATAGAAAAGATTAGAGCCATTCAGAAAGTACTGGATAATAGGCCTTTCGCCGCGTGTCATCAAGGCTGTTTTTCTCTAGAATCAATCCTTGTTCCTTAAGATCTTCAATGGCATTCTGAATTGTTCTCCTAGGTAAATGACTAATCCGGATCAATTCACTCTGTTCCACAGGGTATTTGGTTTTGATTATGTAATAGATAAATTTGGATGCAGGACCGCCTTCAGGATCCTTTCGAAAGTAAGAGACCCCGTATGCTGCTTTTGCCATTAAACCTCTTCTTTGTGTTTCGACAGACATAAGCAGATCTGGCCTAACTTCCGCCAAGTTTACTCGTTGTCCAAACTCAGCTATAAGCGCTGATTGTTGTGATTCAAGGGGGGCTTCAAAAACGAAAGCTCTCGGAGGAAATTTTGATGTGAGAGCACCCATAAGATGCCATTTTACCGCTCCGCGTTCGTCGTAAATTCCCACACCTATCCCTTCATTTGCCTCTAGAATAACCTTGTTACTACCGAGCTTGATGCTTTGTTCAATTCTTGAAAGAATCTGCTCCACGGTCAATTGATGCCTAGGATCCTTCCTTCCGATTTTCCACAAGTACCGCATATTCTTCGATTCAATAGCCTTAACAATTTTTTCTTTTTCGTCCAAAGTCAAATCACGGTTGTTTTCACTTATTTCTATAATGTCAATGCCTATTCTGGCAGCCTCAGTTATGAACCTCTCAAATACATTTTCGATAATTGCGTACTCTGTCATTGTACTTCCAAGCGACACTTGAACGTCATGCTTGTGATAAATCCTTATTTTCTTTTCGAGAATGATATCCGGAATCAAAAGGGGGTATGCTCCATAGATCTTGACCATATCTACTATCGGTGAGAGAGTCTCAATAGCTTCGGTATCTATGCTAGGTAGCCTATCTATCATGTAAGTTAGCCCTTCCTCTCGCGGTTTTTTCGAGTCGATTCGATCCTTTATTATATCATCAAGCATCTTTACTGAGAGTATTCATTAGGCTTCATTACATATATTGAAGTTGCTCACTTGATCTATACATCAATAATCGCAAATAGGCTGGCTTTAAGGAATACACAAAGGTAGTGAGTGGCATAGCCTCCTAAGGGTGGTATTCATAATGACTATGTCGTTTTCGTATGTTAGATCGGATTCTCATTTTCTAGTTTTAGCACAATACCAATCTAATGTAACATATTTCTTACTGACTGAGCAAAAAAAAGAGGGGGTCATATTCGATGAATTGCATCTTGCACCTCTAGAAGCGCTGTTATGATCTGTTCTGAGTGGACCGCAGACAACTGTTTAGTATTCACAAAAGGATCAATTGCGCCCGCTTTCTCATTCTTAATAGTCCCAACATCAACATACATGGCAACTCCAGCTTCCCCCTGCATTAACTTATTGTAATCAATCAGCACCGGTGAAACTTGATATAGCTCTATTACAAGGTCCTCTAATTCTTTGAATAACTGTTTCTTTTGATGGTCAATATCAAGGTATTGAGGGAATCCGCTCTCAATTGTCTCGGCTTTCTTCACTAAATCGCCATAGAGCCTTTCATTTTCAAGTAAATTCTTGAATAATTCTTCCTCGCTGAGGTTTTTAAGCCCCCTAAATGATAATTCCTCTTTAATCACATTATCCGCTTGCTGGGAGATCTGAGAATAATATTGGATGCTTTCATTTTCCAATCGTCTGAGGTTTCTTTGCACGTCAAGCACTTTCTTGTTAACCTGATAGAATGGTAGAGCATGAAACTGAATTCCAAAATATCCTCTGACATCATACTTGCCCGCAGATTTCCTCAATTCACAATAGATCCTATTTAAATCCTCGATTTGTGACCTGGCTATGCCAAAACTTTGCCACCCAGATAGGGATCGTATCAAGTGTTCATAGAATTTCGTCACACTTCCAATATCGAATGTAGGCGCTTGCGTTACGGTTCCATCTGCCAGCATAACATTTACCTCCTGCATCGAGATGCTAGGAGATATAGAGCGAATAAAACACTCTCCGACGCGAGAGAATATAGAATTTATCTCCTGAACATTACTGTTCTTGGTATCCTTGAATGGCAACCTCATTATATGTTCGAGGATGTTATTTCGCTTTAGATACTTATAATTCAATTGCGTGAATTGACTATGAGCTATTCTAGACTAACTTGGAAAGCAGGCAGGAATATGTGGATAGCCCAGACGTTATTACTGATAGATAGGACATAGCGAAGAGCTAGTATAGATTTCCTGTTGTTCTGTTTGTGTACTTCCAGTCTTCAACCTGTGATGTAATCTGAGAAAACTTATTTCTAAATTCATTGTCTGATGCAAAATACACATCCTTACCAACTGTAATTTGATCGGCTTCGGTAATGGCGGTTATCTTAGAGGTTATGCTTATGCAATATCCAAGGATGTCGATCGAAGAACTTTTGTCTTGTCCATAAAGTACAACTACATTCTCTCCTTCGTCAATGCCTTTTTACGCAGAACTCAGAGTAATCATATTGATTCAATATTAGGTTAATTCCATTTTTAATCACACTCGAGATCGACCGAGCACATTTAACCGAATTTTTGCATGCAATATCCTATCAGAACTTGAAGGAAAAAATGCAATAACGGCATCACTAACGTACTTTAATACGTACCCTCTATGGGTCTGGATTATAGAGGTCGCTTCGTAGGAAAACGCTCGTATAATGGTAACGAGTTTGTCGACTTGGCAAGGTCATGCTCATATTCGTATGAACCCAACTAGGTCGACATACATAATTTTGACTCGTACTTTGGAACTGGCATGATTAAGAAGATAAGATATCCCTTACCATCTTCGAAGATAGAGTCATATTCGTATAATCTCTTTAAAGCTTTCCAAACCCGACTTTAAGTTTGAGTGACAAGGGTTTCTGTATTACTACCGATGAATTGAGGATTTTCCAATCCATAATCTGAATCACTACCCGTCAAGGTATTTGCTACTAGTTGGGTAAGACGGTTATATTACCTTATTCTACTACCCAATTCGGTAAAATCGCCATCGTACGATGAAAGTAGCATGTAATATTTTTCCGAACACTGGAATATGGTAAGGAGAAGCATATATGACTCTGATACAATCAACGTTATGTGGTTGAATTAAGATTAGGTCATACTCCCGACGCTGATGACGCATTCATGTTTTATGGAATTGCATCAGGCAAGGTGAATAATCCTGTATTTGAGATCAAACACGTAATAGAGGATATTGAAACCCTTAACAAGAGGGCATTGCACCATGAACTTGACGTCACAGCGATCTCAGCACATGCATATGCATACCTGAGAAATTATGTGATTTTGTCCTGTGGTGCCAGTTTTGGGCTTAATTATGGTCCAGTAATTATTTCCAAGAAAAGATTTACGATTTCTGAACTTGGCCACACCAAGATTGCCGTACCCGGGAGAATGACCTCAGCATACCTGATTTCAAGGATTGCGCTAGGGAACTACCCTGACATCCAGATGCCCTTTCACATGATACCAACAGCTGTAAGGGATGGAGAGGTGGAAGCTGGTTTAGTAATTCATGAAGGGCAGATAACTTATGAGACACTTGGTCTTTTAAAGGTCCTAGACCTGGGAAATTGGTGGAATGTTCTCACTAATGGTCTTGCAGTTCCACTTGGAATAAACGTGGCCAGTTCAGAAACCATGTCTGACTTCCAGATACAAGAATTTGAGAAGTTGTTTAAAAGTTCTATCTTATACGGGCTTAACCATTTTGATGACGCATTGGACTATGCTATGACGTATAGCAGAGGTCAGGCCAGAGCCGTGATCGGCAAATTCATACGTATGTACGTAAACAAGTTGACAGTAGATATGGGAACCGAAGGTCTTACATCTATTAAGAAAATGTTTAAGTTGGCATCAGATAAAGGAATATTGAAGGAAAATATTTCAAGTGTGATCAAAGTATAGAGAGGATTCTCAAGTGTAAGGATATTTAGCTGGTTATATGAATACCACTTCAAGATCTCATAAATGTAGTAAAAAGTTATCAAAAACTAATTAAAAACGTCTGAGAACGTTGAAAAATGTATCTCGTTGAGCAGGTTGTCTGTTAATCTCATTAATTAGATTAATCAGCTCCTCAGTTGAAGTTACATTGTGCTTTCCTGTTGCTTTGAATATCTCCTCTGAAAACGCTGTCCCGACTAAATCGTTGCCACCGTAATGAAGAGCAACTTGAGCGAGCTTCTTTCCAAGTGCTATCCAATATACAGAGATATTGTTTAGTACGTCCGATAATAGGATCCTTGAGACCGCAATAACTCTCAGGTCATATGTCGATGGACTTTCTCTTTGAATCATATGCTTCTGCTCCAATTCAGTATTTTCTAGGCTAAATTTTAGTGGGATGAACGTAGTGAAGCCGTTAGTATCCTTGTTTAACTCTCGGATCCTAATAATGTGATCTACAATGTGTTCAGGTTTCTCTATGTGGCCAAAGAGCATCGTACAATTGCTCCTTAGCCCTATTTCGTGAGCTTGACGAGCGGTATCAAGCCATTCCTCTCCTGAACATTTACCTCTTACAATCAAATTTCTTGATTGCTCGTGGAAAATTTCTGCACCTCCCCCTGGTAATGCGTCTAGTCCGGAATCTTTCAATCTACTTAGTACCTCCTTTACGGAATTTCTGGTTAGCTTGGATATGAAGAAGATTTCAGCTGGCGTGAGTGCTTTTATGCATACATGAGGGAATTCCTTCTTAATGGAAATGATCATACGTTCATAGTAATCAAGCCCCAATTTCGGATGAAACCCTCCAACTATGTGCAATTCTGTGGCTCCCAAATCGTTCACTGCTATCCTCGCCCTTGCGAGGAGTTGCTCGGTGGTAAGCGTGTAAGCGTCTGCTTCTTGACCCTTTCTATAGAAAGCACATAATGGACAACTTGCTGCACAGATATTCGTATAATTGAGATAGTACGAACAAACGAATGTTACCGTATTTCCGCTATTTTTTTTACGCAAGCTATCTGCGGCTGCTCCCAGTAAGAATAGGTTCTCTTCTCTCATGAGTTGCATTCCATCATCATATGACAATTCTTCGCCTGCCATCGCCTTCTCGAGTGCAGGGGTTACTCTTTCAATACCTTGTAGCAATCTATCTGACATATCTCTGCGAATATCAATATAAAACCTATGCAATAATCAGCTTTCAAATAGGGACAAAAGATTGCTCAGACAATTCTCATGTCTTCTTTTTGCATTTTTCAGAAATTGATCTAAAAGGTAGACTTAGAGTGTGGATGCATTAGTTGGATTCTAAAGTATTTCAGGCATACCCCGAATTAGGCGGACAGCAGAAAAAGATAATTGAGACAATGGTATTTCATTTCGTGAATCGTCAAATCGAGGCTTGTAACGAATAAATAGCATCATTTATCCACATATCATTGTATATAGTGAATAGCTTGGCTGCATTTGCTCAGAACTTGATCAACAAGTCAGATATTTCAGATATTGTATATAACGTTCTAAATGGGAGTCGCCTTAACTTGAGCGATTGCCTTAGACTTTTGGAATCTGACGATATTTATTCTCTTGGTATATCTGCCAATCATTTGCGCAATAAATTATTTGGGAACGATGCAAGCTTTGTTAATAATATAATACTCAATTATACTAACGTCTGTGTGACGTATTGCAAATTCTGTGCATTCTATAGACCTCCAGGTCATTCTGAATCATACACACTCTCTCTAAAACAGGTACTTGAGCGTGTAGTTAGGGCTAAGGAGGCGTATGGCATCACTCAAATTCTTATTCAAGGTGGTCACAATCCAAATCTTAGGATCGAGTACTATGAAGAAGTATTCAGAGAAATAAAAAAGCGGTATCCTGAGATTGGTATCCACGGCCTTTCTGCATCCGAAATAGATATGATAGCGAGAGTAGAGAGGAGCACCACAAAAGAAATCCTTCGTCGATTAAAGCTGGCTGGACTTGATTCACTTCCCGGTGCCGGTGCAGAGATACTTGACGATGACGTAAAATCAGCAATAAGTCCGTTGAAAATTAAGACCCACGAATGGTTGAGAATCATGGAGGAAGCTCATAGCTTGGACATTAGGTCCTCCGCTACAATGATGTACGGCACAGTTGAGACAACTGAACAGAGGGCGAATCATCTACTCCTAATCGCGAGATTGCAGGAAAAAACGCATGGTTTTATGTCATTCATACCCTGGAGTTTTGAACCCAATAAAACTGAAATGCAATCTGACGGTACTGTAAGATACCCTTCAGGGGGATTAGGGCTTCTAAAAATGATCGCAATCTCTAGGATAGTCTTCTACGGTTTGATTGATCATTTGCAGTCTTCATGGTTAACCAACGGTGTAGGTATGGCTCAACTGGCCTTGAATTATGGAGCAGATGATTTCGGAGGGACGTTGATAGGAGAAGAGGTTGTTAGTGCTACAGGGGCAAGGTCAACAGAATTATCAGCGAGCAAGATAATAGAGTCCATAAGGCAGATAGGGTATAGACCATGTGAAAGAGACAACTACTATAATATAATTAGGTACTTTTGAGTTGGCCGTTCCCTTGTCAAGAACCCGGCAACATAATTGTAAGTTGTAAACTATAAAAAAACACATGCAAAGGAGAGTCAATAGAGTTAGAACAACTGGTCAAATAAGCTTAGAAGTACCTTTAAATTGTCTATAAATACCATTTGTTATCATAATGCCAGTAGGAATCGATGATCTGGCTATCTACGTTCCTAAGCTCTATGTAGATTGTAAAGACTTTGCGGAGGCGAGGGGCATAGACCCACAGAAGCTAGAATACGGTATAGGGATTAGGAAAATGGCTATTGTTGATGTTAATCAAGATCCGGCCTGTATGGCGGCCAATGCATGCTTAACATTAATGGAGAAGAATGATTTGCAACCCCAAGATATAGGGAGAATGTATGTAGCAACGGAATCAGCACTTGATGAGTCAAAAGCAATGAATTCGTTTGTGATCGGGATGCTGGAGCAAGTTTATGGTAAAGGTTCTTTTGAGCACGCAGGAGGGATCGAATGCAAATTTGCGTGTGTAAGCGGATCTTACGCTCTATATGATAATGCTAATTGGATACGTGCTGAAGAAAATAACGATAAAGCAGCAATTGTGATTGTGAGCGATATTGCCAAGTACGATCTTGGTTCGACAGCTGAATACACGCAGGGAGCTGGTGCAGTGGCAATGCTGATCAAGGATAATCCTAGGTTATTGGCCTTCGATCAAAAAGTGACATCGACCATCATCAGTAATGAGTATGATTTTTACCGACCATTTGGAAAAGAAACGCCTTTAGTTAATGGGACTTATTCAAATCTGTTATATCTTATACAGGTCAGGAAGGCCTTTGACAGTTATAAAGAGAAAGCATTGAAGTATGAATTAATTGATCTAAAGGATGGAGAATCAATTACTGATCATATCGATCTGATCAGTGTTCATTTACCATATGGACGGATGGGCGAGAAGGCGTTGGCGTATCTCTTAAGACACGAGTGGAGAAACCTTCCCAGATGGAAAGAAGTCATTAACGAGATAGGATTAGAAGAACCTTATCCAAAAGATCCTAGGGGAACCATTGAATCTATCCTGGCGGATACAGAATTTATGAAAGCAGATGAGAAGTTCCGGAGACTCTTTATGCAGACAGCCCTTTACCACGAGGCCTATGAAAAGAAGATGGCGAGTTCTTTGAAGGCTTCCGAATTAATAGGCAATCTGTACACGGCCTCGATGTATATGGGTTTCAGGAGTTCGTTAGAATACGAGTATAAAAAAGGAACTGATTTGGATGGCAAAAGGGTAGGCTTTGGATCGTATGGGAGTGGTAGCAGCGCGATGGTTTTCAGCGGGGTAATTCAACCTCCTTATAAGGAAATAGTAACTTCAATGAATCTGGAAGAAGAGATAGGCACGAGAATGAAACTCTCGATGGAGGAATACGAAGGGCTGCACCGAGGAATAGGAAGGGGTTTGTTTGATTCTATCAATCATAGCAACAAGGAATTTGTATTAGTCAGAATAGGAGGAAAATTGACTGCAAAAGCTGGGTTAAGGGAATATGCTTATACAAATTAAAAATTTTCTTAATCATTAGATAGTGTATATATAGTATTTATTTTGCCATTTTTTGTAAGTGGTGTTTATGAGATATTTATCACATTAAAAGCAAACAACTAACAGATCTCTAATATAGAGGAAAACAGAAAATTTTGCACTTTTTCAGACTGTTGCGCTTCTTCCTTTGAAGACATCCAACACAGTCGAATAGATCTAAGGCATCTAGTTCAGCTTGAAATCCCCGTACCACAGAGTATACAGTTACTTTAAGAGTAGGTTATTGCAAAAAGTATAGTAGGATACGATGGCATCTATACA
>JAATVS010000380.1 GCA_014523695.1 Nitrososphaerales archaeon TH5895 | reverse complement strand
TGAAGCATGTCGATAATAACAAAACACATTTGATGCTAGACACTCTCAAATGGATAGGCCTATATGCAGGAATAGGTCTCATTGCTTCTTTGCTTTTACCATTTCCTATATCTCTGGTTGTAGCTTTGGGTGCATTTATTGCAATTAACTTTTTGATAGCCCGTCTAAGGATAAGGAAGAAGGATACTAGTACAAGAAGCCTTTTTGATTCTCTCTCCTCGTCCTCGGATACATCGTCTTATAATTATAGCATGATAAGATACTATTGCATGGGATGCGGTAATGAGCATAAAGATATAACGTGTTCTATCTGCGGTTCAAAGATGAAAAGGGCCGAATGAGAGGACTTTAGTATTTCTAAACTACTCACTGTCCCAGAAAGGCCAAGCCTTATGTCTGCAAGACGATCTCGAAGCTTACCATAGCTTTACAAACACAATTCAGCATGTACTGTCATGACGAATGCAGTAGTTATTTAGTTTGAGTGCTCAATCTTAAGTAATTTATTCGTGGAATCTTTAACCAAAACTCATTATACGAGTTCTTGCATATTGTCTTCAACTCAGTGTCACACCAGGAGTTCAAAGAATATATAATTTGATATGATCTTATTTGACAGGGCAGTTGCACTAGTCAATTAGTATTTTATTTGTCTAGTTCAATAATACGAAATTTACTTATTGATTTTGAAGATGAGGATTTGTTATTCCTGTCGGAGTAGATCTTTCATGAAGGATTTCAAGAAGAATAGTGATCCCCACATTCAGCAATCTGTAATACTGAGCAAAGTAATTACAAAAAAAAATTTCTGTAAACTCTCCCTGTCACAGATTATCAGGCTTTTGTTGATCCTAGCCTTTTGGTAGATATAGGTCATTCACTTTTTTGAAAAAACTCCAATCTGGAACTCGTAAGCTGCAACTTCAATACGAACTCCTGTGAAACCGAAGGTAGGTCAAAGAGCTGTCGCTGACCAGTGTTAGGATTGTTCAAGGATGTTAGGGCATAATAGAGATTCTACCTCATTATTTAAGAATACGTTGAATGAATGCATAAGGTCGGAACCGGCACCACCTAATTAATACGATAATCGAAGTAAAGATTAGAAATTTTTAGATACACTAGAGTGGCCGCACGTTTAAAGCAGTGTTATTCGTTCGGCATTTCATAGCAAATCTGAGACTTATCGAATTTCATCGAACTCAGTTTTGGTTTTTTCCAAGAGATGCATGAATTTCCTGTCGGAGGCTATAAGACTTTTCATTGAACTTTCCAATTCGTATAGCGTGACTCTTGCACTATCATTTTCTACAAGTGCAGAAGAAATGGTTAGAAGATTTGATTCACTATACATTAATGCTAGCTTCACTGCGAGGAACTTGATCAATTCGTCTAATTCGTATCCTAAGGAGTTTTCTCTCCTAACGTGGCTTTCCAATTGTGATTTTGGAGGAGTATTTTGATCAACTAACAACCTTGCACATTCATTCAAATACTCAGTAATTGCATCATAGAATCTAGCAGTGCCCTGACTAATCGTTTTAGTTTCAAAATAGGGAAATACAAGCGTTTTGAGGACACTATTTACGTTATAATTCAAGAGTAGCTGCGGCGGGTAGATTAGCTTGCTTAAGAAAATAAAAAGCAAGCCATGGGTAGTAAATCTATATATCATACTCCCGCCGAATATTTTTCTCTGTTCTTGATTTTCTTCAATATATCGAAGCTCGATAAGCCTTTTTAATACCGTATAATCATTTCTTTCTTGGGTATGGTGCTGTCGAAATCTAAATTTTGATGATGCAACTCTATACGATGATGCTTCAGAGTTGATTATCCTATAGATCAGAGCTTTATCGTTAATGGATAGATCTCCAAGTTGATAATCTCTTGTCATATTTATGAGTTCGGTGTAGTCCATTTGGTACACTTTTTCAATAAGTAGTTACTCCTAATAGTAGTTGTCAATAAATTAAAACGTATCTGTACTTAGAATTCTATTAAATCGAATGAGTTTCAAATGATTGCTGATGCTCTAGAAGCATTTACACCATTCTGATACTTTAGACAGGCATTAGTAGTTCAATACCCGTACTAAGTTATCGGATACTTAAAATTAGAACAAAGTGTCATAGATTCACTCCTTCTCAAGTCAAGCATTACTCCAATACACAATGATCATGATGTTAAGGCAGATAAGGAAGTAATAGAGATTCAGCTGTTTCCACACGCAAGGCAAAAGAAATTGAAAAAAGAACATCCACACTAGTGTGGATGAATAAGTTAAATAGTTCAGAACCTGAATTTCAAAGACCCGCGAGAGCTAATCGGTCTCATTTTCATTCTTAACACTGTCGGCTTTCAACTTATCAGAAAAGGAAACTAACTTACCATGGTCTTCGATTTTTATAGTTGTGTTCATTTTGATGTTCAATCCCAACATACGGAAAAGTGACAACAATTCTCCTCCCGATATCTTTTGCTGAATATCTCCTCTTTCTATCAAATCGAGTATGCGATTCATCACCGACGCGGTCTGTGACGGATATTGAGATTCAGCCGCTGACAATACCTCATCTCCTCTGTCGTAAATATATTTGAGAAAAGCCTGCTTCCTTGACTTTTCTACAAGTTTGGATTCATCTTCAATTTTTCTTCGCTTTTCAGTGGCAGCAGCTTGTTCCCTAAGCTTTAGCATTTTTCGAGCTTTTATAATTTCTAAATCTGGATCCTCTTCCGGCTTCAACCCTTCATTACACCCAACGGGACTAATCTTACCACCTTTGTTGCAATACCAACGGAATGAGAAATAGTAGCGACCCTATCAACATCTTTGTAGGCATAAGGTGTTTCCTCCACGACACCTTCTTTAGTTAGGGCCTTGAGATAAATACCTTTATCTGTAAGATTTTTTCTAACTTCGTCCAAAGAATATGTTCGCTTTGCAGCCGATCTTGACATGGTTCTTCCAGCACCATGAGCGGTGGAGCCGAAGCTCAACTCAAGGGATTTCTTATTACCTAGTAGAATCCAACTTGCAGTTCCCATAGATCCGGGTATAATGACCGGCTGTCCAACGGCTCGATATCTTTCAGATACTTGTGCCATTCCAGCAGGAAATGCCCTAGTTGCGCCTTTACGGTGAATCATTAAATCACGAGTTCCCTCGCCATCGATATCGTACCGCTCTACCTTCGCAATGTTATGCGAAACGTCATATACTAGTTTCATATCTAGGTCTTGTTCACTCATACCAAACAGTTTTTCGAATGTCTTTCTAGTCCAATGGGTTATTAATTGACGATTGCACCAAGCAAAATTGAGTGCAGAATACATTGCTTTTCGGTAGCTCATTCCTTCATGAGAGCTATTTGGAACACAAGCCAACTCCCTATCAACTAGTTTTAGTCCATACTTTCTCGAAATACTTTCAGAGAGGCGTAGGTAATCGCTGCATACCTGATGCCCGAAACCTCTAGACCCGCAATGAATGAGGATGGTCACTTGACCTATTTCGTTTAGACCCATAGCAGCTGCTGCCCTCTCATCAAGGATTTTATCTATCTTTTGTACTTCTAGGAAGTGATTTCCCGATCCAAGGCTTCCAAGCTGATTCATGCCTCTCTTCTTAGCAGTCTCGGAAACACTTTCAGGATCAGCTCCATCCATCCTGCCTCCCTCCTCACAAACTTCGGCGTCCTCCTCCCAACCGTACCCATTTTCAATAGTCCATTTTACACCTTCAACGAGAAATTCATCAAGGCTAGATCTCGTTAATCTAATCGAACCTGTTTTTCCTACGCCAGAAGGTATGGTTTTAAAGAGTTCATCAACTACATCCTTGATGCCTCTCTTCAACAGATCCTTTTCGGTCAGGTTTGTACGGATCAGTCTTACACCGCAATTAATGTCGTATCCGACTCCCCCTGGACTGATGACACCGTCAACCAAATCAGTTGCAGCAACCCCTCCGACAGGAAATCCGTATCCCTCGTGACCGTCTGGAAGAACCACGATATGTTTTTTTACGCCGGGAAGTGTGGCAACATTAGCAGCTTGATCGATCGTTCGATCGGAGACCATCTTGGAAATTAGAATATCGTCGGAGAAAATAGTGACTGGAACATTCATTCCTTTTTTTTCATTCTTTTCGAGTCGGAATTCGAAATCATTAATCTTTTGAATTCTATGATTGCCATGTTTAGTAAATAATTCATTCATCACACAAGCTTCATTGTAGCTTGTCATTATAAGCCTTGCTTAAGCAATCCAAATCATGAATCCTTCCATTATCGGCCAAATACTCTAACATAGAAATAAATAGCCATTGCTTCCGAGCCTAATTATATGTGCGGTCATCGTATAGTTTGGTTAGTACACTGGCCTTCCATGTATCATAGAATACGAGGCTAGCCCGTAACCCGGGACTCGATCTTTTAACAAGATAGGGCGGGAATTCAAATCCCGGTGACCGCACCTAGTATAGGAATTCAAGTACTAGATTTACTATTAAAGAGATGGATACTCTCATGGTAGAAGCACCACTTCTTAATTTAGACCAAACAAGAGATGGCCATCAAGATTTCAACTTTGTTAACTAAAATTCAGTTACTCCCCAACGAACAAAATAGATCCACTGTGGATTTTTATAATTACATGCAAGAAAAGGGATCTTCTGAAATCATTAGATTAATAATCTCAAAGTGATCATTGACTTTGCGAAGTACTTGGGCCCTATCTCACTTTTTGATATCAATATAAAGGAGCAAATTCTAGCCCATCTCAATGGGAAAGTCAAGGGTCCACAGATCGACCTAGACAAACGATGGATAACGACGTGAAACGATTACTTGAATAGAATAAAACTTTTCTTTAGATGGATATACTATTGGTACTTGCAACGTCAATTTCAACTTCCATCATTTGAAGAAAGAACAGGTTTTGTTAGTATACCTGTTTACAGTTGATAAGAAGCACTTCATGACTAAAGTATAGATCTTAACAGATATCAGGTATTAGATTGCATTTCAACTCAAATGTTTAATTTTGTCATAAAGAACCTTATATAATACAAATCAGATGGATACTATTGGAATGTTAGAAAATCTGAATCTACTAACTTACGTGGCGCTTGGCTTTGTGATCAGCTACTTGGCCCTTGAAGGAGGATGGCACTTTACAGCCTGCAGAATTAAAGACAAATCTATACCACCATGTGTATTCAAACAAGTAAAAACGTTAGTCATCTCGAGCAGCAAAAGAACCTAAATAAATGGAGCGAAGTGAGAACGAGAGAGATGAACAATTTCGTAGTGTCTAATAGCAGTAAGACGAACAGCAAGCTATCAAGAGTCAAACCAATAAAGAGAAATTCTGAATCTGCATCTATGAGAGAAACCCTGACAATTATTCTTAGAGATGGCTTTCAGTATTTTGCAGCTGGATAACTTTAGAGTACTAACTAGCTGAGGACTGTGAGAACAACTAAGAATGATGTTTTGAAATACAAGTAAGAAATATGATGTCCTGCAAAAATATTTGCGTTGAGTATAAAGCAAAGAAGTCATATCATACTACATATTATGGAGATGGTGTAAGACGATGTACAGAATGTGAGGTTTTTATAAGATGGAATAAGATAAGGTGTCCGTGCTGCGGAACAAGTTTGAGAATAAAAACACATGATTCAAAGTTAAGAAGAAGACTCTTAAGTAAGAAATAAAGATCATATCTTGACGTCATATATCTGAACATTCGTTCATCCATCCAAATGAATGACAGTAGCATCTCATGGAGACGTTTTGTGCATAGGAGATTGAGAATTTAAGAATACCGGTTAATCTAAATGAAATATGTGGGTTATCATTCTTGAGCATGGCCTACTTCTTTCCTACATCTGTTAAATTATTTCCGATTTCAGATTAACAAAGTTAACGAAAGTAAATGGGTCCAACATATTTACATTCAAACATTATGTAATTTAGGAGAATGTTTTATATTCTTCTTATCCCCTAGTATTGTGTATTGAAAATATGTTTGAAAACCTAGAACTTGTAATATTTCCTATTCTCAGCTTTGCGATCAGTTACTTGTCACTTGAGGTCGTTTGCCATTTCACAACTTGCAGAATTTCAAATAATACAACAATAAAGCCATGTCTGTTGAAGTCAAAAAAAACGCCGTTCTTGAACACAGTAGGATGTAACAAAAGTAGGTTTTCATGATGATCTCTACAGCTAAAAACAGAAACAAAAACCAAAATAGAAATCAACTAATGGTGACATTTAAAGGGTTAAAGTATGGAGCATTTGCTGGTTTCGTAGCAACTTGGTCAATATCTTCAGTTATTGTAGTAACTGAACTACTATTGGGATTACAAATTGGTGCATTTTATTCAATTATGGGAATTAGTCTTGGCGTAGATAATGTAATTGCTGCAACGTCCATGGCTTTTGGTCTTCACTTGTTAATTGGCACTATAATAGGAGCAGTATTCGGCGTAATTGGGATCAGATGGAAAAAAGTGCGAATGTTCAATCCATACAAGAGTTTACTGGTTGGCATGGGAGCAGGTATGATAGTATGGCTAGTATTATTTCTACCAATAGCGACATTCTTAGTTCAACCAGCTATTAATTCTATTACTACTATGTTAGCTATAGAATCTCAGGATCCAGTATTCTCTGAAGATATAAACCAATCTATTAGAAATATTACATTAACTGCAATAGCGTTTCATCTCATATGGGGTGCAATATTTGGATTCATAATTAGTTCTTTGCTAAGGATCAGACTCTTTAGGATAAAGCAGCACTACAATGATATTGTAAATATCGATCCAAATATTAGGCTAGTTACGATATGCGATTCCGATGGCAAGACGATGTACTCTCGACATCGCGAAGGTGTAGAGAACTTACTTACTCCAGAAGAGACCAAAAAATCGCTTGAAATGGCTATGACTGGATGGAAGGTACGTAGTGAAGTTTCCCACAAGATAGGAAAAGGAAGGTACGTATTAGCAGAATATGAAAAGATTAAGCGTATTACTATGCCATTTGGAGATGACTATCTCCTGTATCTAACTACAGAAGTACAAGCCAATCATATGAACATAATCAATCGAATTCGTAAATTAGAGGCAGGATTAAAGTATTCTAGGTAAAAAAAGTATGGTGATAATAAAAGCTTTAGTCGCAGAAGCAGAAACATGAATAAGTGAAACGAGCCTGCTATCTTGTAATTAATTAGGACACCACATTGAATATCGACGAAACTGACATAAAAATATTAAAGAAGATTCTGCGTGATGCAAGACTTTCGTACAGAAATATTGCAGCTCAGATAGGCGTTTCTCCTCCTACGGTCCTTTCGCGAATAAATAAACTTCAGGACCATCGAATAATCAAATCCTATTCGGCAATAGTAGACCATGAGAAGTTAGGTTACGATTTGACAGCAATAATAGAAGTTACTGCGCATAAAGGAAAGATAGTAGAGGTTGAAAGAGCAATCTCTGAATTTCCCAACGTATGCGCCGTATACGACATTACTGGACTTACAGACATGGTAATTGTAGCCAAATTTCGGAATCATCGAGAACTCAGCAACTTTGTTAAAAGAGATCTCGCCCTTCCGGCCATTGAAAGAACAAATAGCCATATCGTACTTATTACTGTGAAAGAGGATTTTAGATTTCTTTAGGCCAATCACTTCCAGCAAAAACTTTTATTAAGAAGATTTTTTATGACACTCCTGCCTTGAATATCGTTGGACAGCTTAGTGTCACAATTATGAACTCAACTCATAGAACGTTCTAAAGCCTAACTCTGATCAAATGGAAGAAGAAACAGGCCCAGTTATTTTTATCGCAAATTTCAATTTCTTACGATCGAATCAAGATTTTCTAGTATCTTGGCTTTAGTGGCTCGTTCGTTTATCATATCTGGTCTAAATCTACACAGAATATGTTTAGTTGCAAAATCTCTCACATCGTTGACACATCCGCTAAGGCCAGATTACATTCTGACGACAATAAGTAGTTATCAATCCTCACTAGCAGTGCACTTTTTTATATGTAATCGAGTATTATGTATGCAATTCATAATATTGTGGACACTCATAGGGATCCTTTGAATGCATCGAACCGACAATTACCTTTAGTTCTTCTGACCCATATTTACAAAAAGCCGGATAATCCACATGATCTTCATTTATCGATATGCTCTCGTAATTTCAGCACCATTTCTTTTATGATATCACAAATTCAATGAGCAGAAGGCCGATGGCCATATGATCCAAAAAGGTCCTATTTTCCTTACATCATACCACAGTGACACTCAAATTTCGTAAGAAAATCGAGAAACAAACCTGATGATAAATTGTCCCAAGTTGTCAGATCTCGGGAGAGCTATCGACATTAAAAACCAACAACTAAAGTGAATGGAAAGATGAATGTCAATAGAAGAAACATTGGAACAATCTGGACAGTGACAGGTTTTATTATGTTAATACATTAGTTCATATACCATGATGCCTACTATATTATGACTTTTAATGAGTTACGAACAGAACACGAATAGCTTCTCAAAACCTGTGGAAACAGGCAAAGAATACACAGTAGACATTACTGACACGGGTAGAAGTGGAGACGGTATTGCGAAAATAGATGGCCTAGTAATTTTTGTAAAAAGCGCAAAGGCAGGAGACAAAAACGTAAAGATTAAGATTAATTCAGTGGGTGATAGATTTGCTACTGCAGAGGTAGCAGCAGGTTCGACAGATACGACTTAGGTTTGTTTCTATTGTAAGACTAACATAATTATTAATTCTTTTATTTTTCGAGTTGCTCTAATCGATACGTTCTCTGCCTTATTAGAAAGATAGACCTACAAAAGCATATGTTTAGCCCTGCTAGATATTACTAGTACCAATTCCAGTACTATACTAATAGTCATATCGAACATATAATGTAATATCTTATAGTGTCTATAATATACTAAATTGCAGTGGACCGATGATTGTATTTGCAATAGATCGTTGACCGATTCTATGACAATAGGGTTCCGAATTCGTTCTAATATAACATATATCAGATATATGGACGCGTCCGAATTTGCCTAATGCAGATAAACTAAACTCGCTCTCATGCTATCAGAAATGAATACCAAATACATGGTAATTGTAGCAGCAATGGCAGTAATGCTCATTGGAGCAACAGCACTCGCAACGGAAGATGCATTCGCAGGAAAAAAGAAGCATAAAGAGTATAATCAGGCAACATCTCAGGCGAACGCATGCGGCAATGGATTCCTACCAGAGAATGTCTTCTGTCAAAACATTGGCTCACAAATTCAAGGCGATGAAAACGCAGTAGCAGCCAACGGCGCCCAAGACTAACACACCAATATTACCTTATCTCTTTTTAT
Organism: Nitrososphaerales archaeon TH5895; assembly: GCA_014523695.1. Lineage (GTDB taxonomy): Archaea > Thermoproteota > Nitrososphaeria > Nitrososphaerales > Nitrososphaeraceae > TH5896. Next base: position 1,349 of record JAATVS010000380.1, on the reverse strand, counting down.
TTTCTGTTTCTCAATAACCAACGAACGACAGAGACACTACTACCATAAATATTGTGCGATCAAACATAGTATTATTTAGATATCATTTACATCCATCGGTACATTTGAATAGGTTGAACTTGTCTATTTAATAATACTGGTTGACTATGGAAATGGGACTAATGAAGTTTTATTGTCACTCGACCCGCCTTCGTTACTGCTCGAATCTCTATCAGTATCTGGATTATCGGAATTATCATCATCACACCGTTATCATTATCCTCATTAACACCATTTGTGGTATCGGTAAGTGTTGTTCCTCGATCTACATCAGTAGTTGCATCTTCAAGATCTTTGCCTGTAGGTGAGATAGCTGGAATTATTAGTCATTTCAGTGTTGCCAGACCGTGAATTGTCTACGGTTCCGGTATCAGAGGTTGACGACGATGAGGATGATCTCTCAGCACAGCTAGTCAGATTAAAAGACGGGCCACACGAGATAGTGCTACCATACAGTTGGACCTGCAGTAGTAGGCAGGCTATTAAGATAATGAAAAAATAAATAGAACAGAATTCAACACTATCAAAGTTACTCGGACAGAGAACGTTTCGCTTCAAACTCGTTAGCACATTGCTGTCTAACAACAACTTTGTTAGTCTTATAGAATTCTATCTCCATTCCTCTTGTTAGACTATATTCTAAATGATTCGTCGGTTGAGATAGGTATTAGTTCAGTATTATGAGAATTACAAACGGGACAGTCGAGAATATGCTAAGATGATCCAGATAGAGACTTTGAATCGTCAATGCCGAAATAAGATGTACATCAGTAACATGAATTACAAATCACAAAATAGATCTTATCGATAGGCCGTAATATTTCATTATTTTTTATAGTATTCGAAGAGAGCTTGGTTGTTTACAGCAAATCATACATTATATTGAGTCTGACCATTTCTATAACATTCCTAAAAGTCTTTCATCGCAGCTATAGTTTTTATGCATTATCATCTCAGCTCTGAGCCCAATTAGAGAGGCTATAAATTCGAGAAAATGATCATTTGTTATAGATTTGAGCTCCAAAATACAAAATCTCTGTATTTTCAAAGACTCTTATATCCAGGTCTTTCACCTCTCTTCATTCTCTGTTATCGCCGAAAAAAACTCTCGCCTGTGGCTGTGATAGGTCCACGTCAATATATATAGAGATTAGATAGCTAGCAATTATATTGCAAAATAATTAGTTTACCTTGTCATCAGTTGATGACTAGAGTAATTTCTAATATATCAGATTTCTGTTAGCAGGCAGTTCTATCTATAGACTTCTCGGACTATTAACTGAAAACTCTGCTGCCGTTTCTCTTGCTGT
>JAATVS010000379.1 GCA_014523695.1 Nitrososphaerales archaeon TH5895 | reverse complement strand
GATAGCTCCCATACTTCTCGGCGTTTTTCCACTTGTAACCAAAGATGGACTACGCGAAAAAGCACAGGATATATATACAAAATTAAAATTGCATTACCCAACATTTTATGACGAGTCAGGTTCTATAGGCAGGCGATATAGGAGACTTGAAGAGATAGGAGCTCCATTTGCCCTGACTATTGATAACCAAACTATGAAGGATGATACGGTTACAATAAGATATAGAGACTCCATGATGCAAGAAAGAGTAGGGGTTTCAGAAATTCCTGCATTTTTAGACGCAAGAATAGATTCAAAATAATTTGATGTTACTAATCCAAAATGGTAGTATTGTATTCAATTGTATTATTTCTTCATATTTGAATCAAGCTCATACGCAGTTAGAGTTTGCCACTGATCATAAGGCTTTTAGGACGAAATGATAATAACAAATAAGCAAGCTAATGATTTTGAAGAGCCTCATATGTGTAAAGCATGTACTTCTCATCATTAGTCTGGTTACTATTTCAGGAACGACGATAATATCAACACAAACACTTGGGATGAAATTTACTGCTACAATGTCCGGCGACCAAGTTGCTCCTCCTACAGACTCTAGTATTAATGGTACTGCCTCATTCAGAACCACAGCTCATGATACTGTTATAAAGTACAAGATAAAGGTAGCAGGATCGTCTGATGTAACGAATGCCGATATTCACTTGGGCAAGACTGGAGAAAATGGTGAAGAAGTAGTTGATCTTTTGAAAGACAGTAAGAAGAATGGGATAAGGCAGGGAACATCAATTAGAGGTAACATCACAAGTTCTGATCTAAAAGGCTCCCTTGAAGGAAAAGAAGTGTTGACCGACTTAATTTTGTCAATGAAAAATGGAAGCACATATGTCAATATCGATACGCCATACCATGAGAATGGCGAGATAAGAGGACAGATAATAGTTCTTGATAAAGTTGATAACGGCGGTTCAACTAATGTTAAGTGAAAAAGTGTAGGTGTAGAATAAACCTACAAACCTCTTGGTGACCATATTAGAAACCTGATAATGTGGGCACTATATTTGTCTATTAAGTTGGCCTTCATTGCACTACATTGATATATGCTTGAATCCAAAAACCCGTAGACTAATTGATGGCAGAACAAGACCCAAATCCTCTTCCTTATGGTGCATTACCATATTTTCAGATTCACTATTTGATTGAACCAGTAAATATATCCAGCCCATCATCGTATATGGCAAAGTGCAAAGCAAAAACCAAAGGGCATTTAGCAGATAAAAGAATCGTTGACATAGAATGGGTAGGGGGTAGATTGGCTGAAAGACTAGCATCTGATAAGGAGCTTACTGAGATGTTAAAGCCTTTGATGATGAAAGAAGGTGAGATCAGTATTGATCCCCAAAAAGATAGGATTAGAGTTTACACTAAATGGAAAAGAGAAGATAAACTACAATTTGATCCTGAATTCTTTCAAGTGGTTGAAAGAATTGCAAGAACAATTAAGAAATTGGAATCATAGAGTGGGACATATTTCAAATATATCTTGAAATTGATTTTGTCATATTTATTTGCAAACATAAAAAAAGAGCTGATTCAAAAAGCTGAAAATGTTTTGTATTGTAATTAAGAATAAATTCAATATGTACATATTAAGGAATACTAAAGGTAGCATATGATACTAAAGTCTCCCAGTCAAAGCCAAAATGTAGAGTTAATAAAAAAAATAAAGGATGGTAAGTTCAAAATTGCAGTTTATGGTCTGGGTCATGTTGGTGCCCCCCTTGCAGCTGTCTGGCTCAGAGCAGGAGCCCATGTGATTGGCGTTGATAAATCCAAGAAAGTTCTAGCTGAGGCAAGAAAGGGCAAGACTACAATCCCGGAACCTAACGTAAACGAAGCGTTTAAGCATGGTATTAATTCAGGACGATTCAGCCTATATGACGATCCAATCAAAGCGTCACAAGATTCTTATTTCAAAATGATTTGTGTCCCTGTATTATCACAAGATCAAGATTTATCAGCTGATCTTTCAGCAGTATCGGAGGTAGCAACAATGATTGGAAAGGGACTGAAAAAAGACGACGTAGTATCTCTTAATCCGAGTGTTCCTCCTGGAACTACGGAAGATGTTGTGATACCCATAGTTGAAAGAGAAAGTGGCCTTAATGTAACAAGCGATTTTTGTATGATATATAATCCCGAAAGAATTTACGAAGGACGTGCGGTTAAGGATATTGAAGAAAATTATCCTGCAATAATATCATCTGTCGGACCGAAAAGTAAGGAGATAGCGTTTACGATTTATTCACTCATTTTCAAAAAAGGAGTATTACTATTAGATAGTATTAGAACTGCTGAAGCAGAAAAATTATTTGAGGGAGTATATAGAGACGTGAATATCGCCCTTGCCAATGAGATAGCAAAATTTTGTGAAGCTGCAGGAATTGATTTCTGGCAGGCAAGAGATGCTGCAAATTCTCAGCCCTTTTGTCATATACATAAGCCAGGGATAGGAGTTGGAGGTGCTTGTATACCAGTATATTCACAATTTGTACTCGATGTCGCTAAAAAAATTAATGTTCTGTGTGAAGTAACGAACATAAGTAGAGCCATAAATGACGGTATGCCTTCATATTGTGTAAGACAAGCAATTAGACTATTAAAATTTTCAGAACTTCCAAAATCTACAGTAACTATATTGGGATTGGCTTTTAGGGGAGATGTTTCAGATACTCGTTTGTCTCCGACTTACTCGATAATAAGAGAATTGCAAAAGTTTGGAGTTAAAAATATTAGAATTCATGATCCCTTTGTGAGCAACGATCCAAATTTGTTAAAATATGATAATGTGTCGCTAACTTCAGATTTGAAAAAAGCAGTAAAAGATTCGGATCTGATAATTTTGTCAACCGACCACCAAGAATACAAGAAACTTGGTAAGAAATTTATTGGAAATATCCCTGTTTACGACGGTCGGGGTTTATTGGATAGAAACTTGACCAATAAACTTAAGATTCTTACCATTGGTCAGGGAAATAACAAAATTAAGTAGATCCTTCGATTATTTTCTTTCATATGCGATACAACTGTTTATCCATCTAGTAGGAAATCTACCGTCATAAAAGTGCAGATGCATGTAAGATGCCATGCAATTGTGGATCAAGATGCCATCATGCTTACCGTCATCTATTCCAGTACCACGCTTCATGTAGTACGCGTATTTTGAATCCTGTGGCAATTCTTTTAGTTTTGAGTAGTGAAATTCATGTCCTCTTATATTTTCTATATTACCAAAAGCATGTGTGACCATATCTGCTTGTGTATAGTTTAGTGTGAGTCTACCCGTCATTTCAGTTTTAGCATCTATTATTCCTACCATTCGGAAATTCCTTTTTGATTTTTTGTAACCTGTAATAGACTTTGTAAGGTACATTAGCCCACCACACTCTCCATAAATTGGCATGTCCTGTTGTGCTGCTTTTCTTATAGACTTTAGCATTGATTGATTTGAATTGAGTTTATCTGCCATGACTTCAGGAAAACCTCCACCTAAAACTATTCCAGAAATGTCATTAGCAATATGTCCATCATTAATGGGACTAAAATAAGTTATTTCTGCTCCAAGATCCCTCAAAATATTTAGGTTCTCATTGTAGTAAAAGTTGAAGGAGTTATCAAGTGCAACTGCTATTTTAACAACTTTTGGGGCTTTGCGTTCGTATCCACTAATTGGTTTAGTAAACTTTGATTTTCTTAGTTTTATTAACGAAAGAATTTTGTCGTAGTAAATTTCCTCTGATACTTTATTTGCCAGTCGCACTATTTTATTTCTTTTTGATGGTTCTAATTCATCTGAGGGAATCAAACCCAGATGACGTTCATCCATTTTCAAGTCGTTGTCTCTTTTCACTATCCCTAATATAGGAACGTTTAATGAATTTTTACATGCTTCTATTAGATATTTTGCATGTTTGGGCCCTGAAACATTGTTAAGGATTATCCCAATTATTTTTAATTTTTTATCAAAATTCAAGTACCCAAAAACCATCGCGGCAATTGAGCGGGCTGCCTTTGCTGCATCTACTACAAGTATGATGGGTGCATCCAAAATCTTTGCAACATATGCTGTACTGGCAAAATCATTTTTTCCAGACATTCCATCGAACAATCCCATAACTCCTTCAACTATACCTATATCAACGTCTTTGGTAGCATTCTCGACAGTTGAGATAATACCATCCTTGCCCATAAACCAGGCATCCAAAGTTCGAGATTCTTTTCCTGTAATTATTTTGTGATAACTTGGGTCAATAAAATCGGGTCCAATCTTGAATGGTTGAACCAATAGACCTTTTTTATTCTTAAATGCATGCATGATAGCCAGAGATACAGTCGTCTTGCCAACTCCACTAGTCGTCCCTGCAATAATTAGTAGTGGCGGGAGACTTACCAAAGAATTTACCTAATTAATATCAGCCAACCGATATTTATCATATTAGCTTTAAAAAGTCTACATTGTAAGACGAGTTGTCTATATTTACTGGATATTATTTTCACATTTCAATCGCACTTGAATGCTGACTTATAGTGATAGTTTTGAATAATCTTTTTAGCGTAAATTGTGCCATAAGCAAGGATTTTTGTCGATGAAAATCCACGCAAGTTAGACGATATGGCTCAAGAAAAAATCTTTAACTTCGTCTCAAATAGATGAATTATTTAGAAGTGAATTCACTGAATTCATTCCGGAATAGAGTATAGCAACAATGGGTAGACTTTCAGAATTACAAATCGTCAATTGGGAAATCGATCGAGAAGGGAAATCACAATATAGTTTAAATCGCCAAAAATTAGATTTAATAAACTAGAAGCAAATCAAAAATTCCCTCATTCCAATTTTAACTCATGTACAATGTTCTACCTTGCATGAACGTAAAAAATTTCTCCGATTTATCACCAAGAGTTCAACAAGAACTTCACGACTATTGTAAAGTCCATACAAAAAAACAGGTTACGCTACTGCTCAAATAGGGGCCAATGAGAATTTTTGAAAATTTGGATTATTCATAACCATCTAGCATGTTCTCGACTTTTGAGAAGGTCATCAATAGGTTTTGATAGTTTTTTAGAAAATAAGGATAATAATATATATTCAACAAACGAAAAAATTTATTCCTATCCCAAATGTCTAAACAGTTTTCACTAGCTCCTGATACATTTCCACCCAGAGGTGACCAACCAGCCGCAATAGACGGCCTTGTGGAGGGTCTAAGACGCGGCAAAAAGATTCAGACATTATTGGGAGTGACTGGCAGCGGAAAGACGTTTACCGTAGCAAATGTAGTTGCAAGAACTAATAAGAACACCCTAGTCATATCACATAACAAAACGCTGGCAGCACAATTGTATTCAGAATTTAAGCAATTCTTTCCGGAAAACAATGTGGGATATTTTGTTAGTTTTTATGATTATTATCAGCCTGAAAGTTATTTGCCGCAGACGGACACTTATATAGAAAAAGACACTGAGGTAAACGAAAAAATTGAGAAAATGCGCCTTGAAGCAACTGCGATGCTCATGTCAGGTGAGCCAACAATCATAGTTTCTACGGTCTCGTGCATTTATTCATTAGGATCGCCACAAGAATGGGATCAAAGTG
>JAATVS010000378.1 GCA_014523695.1 Nitrososphaerales archaeon TH5895 | reverse complement strand
TGGGGCGAACAGAGAACTAATAGAAGCTGTTGCTGGCCTTTCTGCTGTAGCAGTACTTTTCTGGGTGAGCTTCTGGGTATTAAACAAGATCGAAACCAAGAAATGGATTGAATTCGTCAAAGCAAAGGTCTGGAAGGCCACTACAACAGGAAGTGTAATTGTATTCGTTGCTCTGGCATTTTTCACTGTCTATAGAGAAGGTTTTGAGACCGTCTTGTTCTACCAGGCCATGCTATCCTTTGCAAAGTACATGGAGTTATACGTTATTGCTGGTATGGTCGTAGGACTTGCGGTTATCATTGGAGTAGCTATATTAATCAACCGACTTGGCAGAAGATTGCCCCTAAGAGTACTCTTCGCCTTAACCATGGGAATTGGAGCGTATATGTCTATAGCATTCATGGGCAATGCAGTTAGAGAGTTACAAGAATTAGGAGTAGTGCCAACTACACCATTGGTCGGCATAGTTCCAAGATTGGACATTAACCTGGCAACCATGACAGGGATCCACCCCACCTTGGAATCGGTCATAGCTCAAATAGTTCTCCTTTCCATATACCTGATAGGTTCCTTCTACATACTGGTTCTGAAGCCCCGGAGGCGGAAAGCTATCGAAAGTGCAAGAAAGTCGATGGCAGATCTTCACGAAAAGAGAGAGGGATGATCTCCTAAGATTCGAGATACCAGCACTTACCTTCGAAAGGTATAGACAAGTGGCGACTATTCACTACCTACTACAAGCTATAGTCTGCTCTCATTGGTACATTCACCTTCAGATTTAGTAGTTGGTTCAGAGTAGGACTATCTCATATAAAGTGCTTTGAATGCCAACGCAAGCCTTGCAAAGTGTTGACTAACAAGAATATTTCCGTTGATGGTCTTCGCGATGACAAAATATATCTAAACCTACCACCTAAATCGATCAAAAATAATAAATTGACTTCTGATGGTTGATGTCATACACCCTGCCAATGATGCGATCAAGAATCAAGGAGAAAGGAAAGCATGCTCACTCTACACACTATCGAAGATTGGTATGGGAGAATATAGTATGGCCTCTCATCGTGCAAGTAAATCGTCCTTACTTTACACTTGAAGAATATCAGTTCAAAAGGAATGAATTTTGTAAAATTAATAATATCCCTGTCTCTAAGCTATCCGGCGGATTAGTGTCTTTAATTATAAAGGATATCCTGAAAAAGGATTACGAGCATAGAACTTGGATCTACTCAATTCACTATAGGCTCATTCCCTATATGCGCAAAAAAGCAAGGCTTGAATATGGTCTTGCAGTCAGGGAAGCATCTGGAAAACGATAGTTTTGATATCTAAAAGGATCTGTGTTTTCGCTGATCACAGTTTAACGCTAGTGAACTATATTAAAAGAATTGAAACTATATTCTATCATAAGTACTTAATGACTACTGGTATTCTTTTCTGAAGTACTGGAATAGTAAAATTAATGACGCATGCACACTTTAGGCCAACTATCACACTACAGAACGATTGAGAGATAAATTCATTTTCAATGGTCGCTTTCATCTCTATTCACAAAGAAACCAAGGCTAGGTTTCAGAACAATTTTTGCTTTAAGATCCCAGTCTTAGCGTATCTAGTTCCAATAACAATCTCAAAATATTTCAGGTTCGAGGGCTTACTAAGTAATCCCGATCAAATTGTCGAATATGCCATTCCACTGATTGGGCAGCTGGAGGCCATTATCTTTAACTAGTATGCACTAGTATAAAATGTGAACAGAAGGTGTACTCCACATCCGGAACTCCTGAAGCACGACATGGACGCAAGAAGACAGTTTGTGGTATATGTGGAAAAGATTTTGAATCAGATGAAACTTTGATTACCCACAAGAGAATGGAACATAGTGAATCGAGCCACGCTCCAGCTGGTGTAGCCTAAAAATCTTCTATATTTTTATTTTTCGTGTGGGAATTTTGACTTCCTCCTTTTCAAATCTCTAGCTTGAGCTCCATTAAGTGCGCATGTGTACCCATTTGAGTAGATTGCCCAATTACCCATGATCCAACTCTCATGAAGCAAACGACGGGTTCAGACTACAATTTGACAGTCATTCGCAATGAAAACTGACAGTTTGAATTGGAAGCATTCGCCCTTATTATTTTGGATGCTGTATTGATTAGTGTTAGTACTGAAGATTCATTTCTCCAGGGTCTTAGTATTGACATGTTAGCAAAATAACATGAAGTTAGAACAAAAATGATAAATACTTAATGTCTAGAATGTAACGTAGTGGAGTCCCGTTCAGTTGGTACTATAATAGTTATCAATTGTATATTTCTTACTTACTTCTGCATTTATGAATCAATTCCCAGTTTCGCTTCCACAACTTCAATACCCGTTGATAACGGGGAAAATGTTACTTTGAGGGTACTTTTTGATGAGTTTAATAGAAAGGGGATGGGAAAATCTCTTGTAGATACTGCTCTTGAGAAGTTGAGGTTAAACCATCCTGATCTCAATATTGAAGTTGAATACACGGATACCCCATATTCTCAAACAAAGAGGCAAATAATGAACTCTATAACTAACAGAACCCCGTTAGATGTAGTAAGCGTGGATCAGATTTGGTTAGGAGAACTCGCTGATAAGGGGTTATTAACGGATCTTACTGGGAAGACTGAGAATTGGGGAAGACTCTCCGATTTTTACCAGTCTAATATAGATGGTATGATTTACAATAACACAATTTACGGTATTTGGGCTTGGACTGATGTCAGAGGAATATGGTATTGGAAGGACTTACTTGAGGACGCTGGTGTAGAGCCTGGATCATTAACCACGTGGGATGGATATATCGAAGCTGCAAAGAAACTGAATTCCACGCTTGGACCTAAAGGGATTGAAGGCGTACACCTCACTGGGGCCAATCATTCTGCTGATATGTGGTATCCGTATCTGTGGATGCTCGGTGGTGAGATACTCCAACAGAAGGAGGGATATCCGTCAGGAGGCGCTTATTGGTTTCCAGCTTTCAATAGCACTGAAGGCCTTAAAGCTCTTTCATTTATCCAAGAACAAGTGAAAGATGGAATAAAGCCACAGATGACCCACAGTTGGGGAAAAGAATTCTCAGATAGGAATTTTTCGGTAATGATTGAAGGTTCTTGGTTACCCTCAAATCTTGATGTAGCGAACTTCTCAAGAGTGGGTTTTATACCAAAGTTTCCTACGCCTGACAATGATACCTTAACAGCAACGCTAATGGGTGGTTGGGAATTTGCCATCCCGCAGACCTCCTCCAACAAAGATCTGGCATGGGAGCTTATTTCATTGATGCTAGAACCTCCTATTCTGTCTCCTTGGTTAGCGAAGAGTGGATACCTCCCTACGCAGCTAATCATAGGTGAAGGACCATTTTCTGAACAACTAAGAAGAATAAACCCATATTATGATGACATGGTTTCAATGATCCCATTAGGAGGAAGTAGACCAGCTATACCAGCATACCCTGTTGTTGCAGATGATATTCAAGAAGCTCTCAATAAGGTTTATTACCATAATATAGACCCAAAACAAGCATTAGATGAAGCAGCAGAGATGTCGGCCAAAAAATTGGGATGGTGATGGTAATTAAGATACTATGATTAAGACTATTCTAGCAGGTAGGAACATAAGAAAGATCGCACTTATTCTAATAGTGCTGATAGTTAGCTTTTCGTTTGCATCACTGTTTTTTATACAGGACATTACTAAGCATGATATTGAGACCAGAATATTTGAACAACAGAAGGGACGGCAGATGGAGTATACAAAGATAATTAGCACACATATGAGCTCCGATCTGGAAAGGGTAATAGCCATGATGAATGGCCTTGGTAATTCGATATATGTACAGCAGAGGGAATACTCATCTCCGGAACTAAATGAATTGATGCAAGAAGAGTTTGATAAATATGATAACATCATAAATCGACTTTTCATTCTGGACAATAACGATGTGATGACTGTTGGACTAGCCCAAGAGAGGGAACCACTTATAGGCAGTGATCTGTCTTTCAGAGATTGGGTAAAGCAGACAAGAGAGAGCAATACCACCGTCTTCTCTGACGGTTTTGAACGGCAAGGTTTATACAGGATCTTTATCTCATATCCGGTTTTCGACAGACTTTCAGGAGAATATATAGCGACGATAGGAGCTTCAGTTCTCGCTGATCCTTTTTTTTCTCACTACAAAAATATTGAGAACTTTGAGGAAGGATTTTTGGTTTCATATAACAAGAACGGAGATTTGTTATATAATGGGTTAAATAAGAGTCTAGTCGGCCTAAACTTTTTTGGTCCCGAGGTTCAGGATACTGTCAACCACAACAAGGTTGTAAACAATTTAACAAAATCACTGATATCATTTGCCCAGCCTTCCTATGCCGTTTACAATTACGGTGAGGGAGAAAGGATTAACACCCAACAACCCGTGCTAGTGAACGACGAACCTCAGTATTTTTTGCAGGTGATTACGCCAACTACTCAAATATATTCTCAGATTCAGGATGCATTATATTTAGAAGAGGTCAAGATCTATCTCTTACTTGCAGGCACTCTTGCGGCTATTGTTGTATTAGTATTTATTCTTGTGGAATGGAACCACATATTGCAGAGAGAGGTCAAGAGGAGAACGACTGAATTGCATGAATCAGAGACGAAAGCAAGAGAACTGGAAGACTCTTATGATGCAATGAAAAGTTATTTGCAGGAGGTAATGAAAGAAATTAAAGGAGAACAAACTGGCTAATCTGATGCTCTTACCTTCTTCTCAAATTTACTCATTTTCTAACTTTAATTTATACTCGGCCTCTGGCATCACCAGTGACTTAGTTTGGACTATGGGATAGAATCACGTTTATCTTCAAGGCTAACACATACTTTTGAAATTCTAAAATAATTCGAGATGAAATCTAACCAAATTCCGATTATAAGAGGAGAATAGAGGAACAATGCATGGATAGTAACATGTATTGGGGCCGCTGCTTCCCCTTTGCTTTCCTGCAGCCTTTGTAGCCTATCTCCATTCCCACTTAGATAGAGTGCAATTCCTTGAGGGCAATTGATCTCTAGAAACCCTCCAAGTTCT
>JAATVS010000377.1 GCA_014523695.1 Nitrososphaerales archaeon TH5895 | reverse complement strand
TCGTACAAGACCATCAACACGAATTATTCCCTTACCTTCATCAGAAGGGTATAGGGGCAAACACTTTGCTACTGTTCGACGTTTGCCTCTAATCTCAATAACATCTCCCGTAGAAGCGGTAAGAGAATCCATTGAGTCATAGTCGATACGAGCTACTCCTCTGCCAACATCTCTAGTATAAGCTTCAAGTACTTTAAGACTTGAATTAGTGTCTCCCATTACACTAATAGATAATCATTAACTCCTTATACATTTTTTTAATTTTATTGGAATCGCTATCGGATTATGTGAACAGCTGTGCCGATCGCGAGCAATTCCTTAAAGACAATCGTTGTGAATGGTTGGTTATGAAAATGAAGTCTCAGAATTTACAGGTAGTTGCATAGAATATATTAGATCTGATAAAGCAAGGTACAGATTGCAGAGCAGAGCGTACCAGCAAAAAAAGGCAGTGGTAAAGAGATTCATTAGGAAGAAAAAAACGACTGATACCTCACGTATTTTGAATGAAGTCAATATTGATTATGATACGTTGATGTTGGTTCTTGCAGATCTGCAGAACGAAGGAGATCTCAGAAATATATAATTTGCATCTTCAGGTTACCTGAGAGGAAGTACATACTGAGTAGTGATGAATAAAGTTTTGTTAGAAATTCCAGGAATTGGACATAATGAAAGTGTGTTATGTGTCGTATATTCCGACGTTTGGATAGGATCTATCGAAATGTTCGGACCTAAGCGGCAAAATATATACCCCTTCAGGATAATAGAATTGAATGTGAACATTGAATGTGAACATTAACACATTTAGATCATGCATGTCTTGTGAAAAGAAAATATCTGCGAGTGATAGCTTGTGCGAAGAATGCATGAGTAAATATAAGATCAAGCGATATAACGACGGTAATGACGGTTGTGGCTGTGATCGATAGTTTTTACAGTTTATTTGCTTAATCTTTTAGCCCGACATTAGGGTGGCTCGGCAGCAACCGTGAATTGAAGATTAGTTACATTGCCATTAATATTTGATAAGTCGTATTGCAATTCCTCCAAAGCTCTCATCGCTTCAGACGAGTCGTTTTGTTGAATTGCTTGCATTGCATCCTCTACATGTAAATTAGCACTTTCAATAGAAGCTGAGATCATATCACTTTCTTGAGATTCATCAAGTGGCGGCTGAGGACTGGTTGAGTATGCATCCATAGGCGAAATCAACAACAAAACAATAGGAATGGAACAACTCGCAACGGCAGCGAACAATCCTTGAATCCGATCCATTAAGATAAGAATTAATTGAGGTAAATATATAAACCTATTTTACGTCCGAATCGAATGCTATGTGTCGTATGGCAGGTAGTATGGGCCTTAAGATGAGTAGTGATGAAGTTCTTCTTTTCTTTTTCAATTCATGAAAAATCCTATATTGTACCCTGTGTTATTAGCAAATATGTTAGCTACGACGCTCAGCCTACCTACTCTACAAGATTTACGTTTGCTGACTAGATCTGATCTAGCGATAATGAGTACATTGTCGGATACGTTCAGACATAATCTTGATCTGTATGTCGACATAGATCCCTTTACTACTAAGGATCCGTTCGGAGATCAAGATGATTTCAATTATTACATCATCGTCGACCGAACAGAACCTAGGAGAATCGTGTCGTTAATTGCAATGAATAGGGATCCTCTTCCCCACCTTTCATGGGATAATATTTTAGGGAATCGTCTCGCGAAAATCACGGTCCCAAAAACTGATGCGTACATCTTGAAATCTGAAATCATGCCAAAAGATACAAATAATTTTTATTCCTATAGGCGTTCAGGTGTAATATCTGGACTTGTAATGTTTGCATTTCAAATGTGTGGACGTAAATAGATAGAAATAATAGACGATTTCCGGAACACGCGGCGGTCTCAGGGATGTAAACTACATGACTGGTTCCCTCTTCACCTGCAGTTTTCCTGCACGATCTTCCTCTAATCCCATGATGTTAAGAATCTGCCTTGAGTTAATAACGCCTTCACGTTTTATTATTTTCTCTGCCATCTTTAGCCTATAGCTAGGTGTCCAGTGTTGACCGATCTTGTATTTTCCTCGAATATCTTGGGGGACAACTTTAATCACACTTACTGCACGTACTGAGCGCATGAACTGATCTAGTGATTCATAGAACCCTTCAGTTTGGTATTTCTGCATCAACATATTTAGTGCAAATGCCTTTTCGATATCGTCATCAATCATGAATGCGTTACCTTTTATTACAACACTAATATAGAGAGTATCCGCTTGTGATGCATCTGTGGGATGGAAGTAATACGAGGGCAGAAAGCAGACATGCTGATCCACTTCGAATCCGACTTTTGAATTTCTTTTGATATTTTCAATTTTCTCTCCAAATGGATGCGAATGCATATAGATCGCATTCGAATTAATCGGAGTAGAGCGTTTGTTTATTTTCATTTCGTGCTTTGATTTTACGAAAACAAAATTCATGGGTATAACTTGAGGAAATCCTTCAATATCAATAGAGGATATTCTTCCAACAGGTTGACTATTCAAGAAATCAATTATTCGATGCTCCGATTTTATTTGAAATCTATTTGTCAGTTGCATCTCATGTTACTTCATGTTTACTAGTCCCCTTCTAATAAAGTAGTATCCCAGCCCAGTATCTAGGCTCAACTCGTATTACTGGGCCATTTATGGGGAATATCATGGAGCTTAGATAATGCACACACTAATCGGCTCCCACATTTCGAGGTTTTGCACTAGTATCCATCGATTATTGATGTCGATAGTTTTGATCTCAACTTATGAAACATGTCCTGGGACGTTTCAACATAAAAAATATATGAATAATTTCATCATTCCTTATATTGGATCTAGGCATATGTTTCTTGCCATAAGATAAGTACAATTTAAAGAACTGTCAGTTTCTCACTATGACAAGGCTTGGCACGCAGATCTTTATTGTTTGTAGTATCGTTAGATGTAGTACTTCAACATCCTTGCCATAATTTAGTCCGAAATTGTGCTG
>JAATVS010000057.1 GCA_014523695.1 Nitrososphaerales archaeon TH5895 | reverse complement strand
TTGCAGCAGATATCCATCCACTGGCGATAAAACAGATACAGAAATCTGCATCAAAGAAAGGACTTAAGAATATTACAACTGTTCTAACCGGTGGTAACACAGGTTTGCCAGATTCAAGCATCGATATAATTTTGCTATATTATGTGCTTCACGATTTTCATAATCCGTATGGGATCATAAGAGAGCTATATAGAGTACTTAAATCAGATGGCATTCTTACCGTGATTGATCATAAACTTAGGGACCAAGAGGTTAATGCTTTATTAACCAAATCCTCTTCCACGTTCGAGTTTCGAAACAAGATCAATGGCAAAATTCTTGTGTTTGTCAAAACAACTGCAAACCAAGGCTAATCGGACAACTACGGAATGTTCGATAACCAATTCTCTGGCATGAGCAACATCAATAAAGTATTAGTAAATGTTATATGTGCAGTCTCATAGAATAACAGATCATGCTCGAAGCAGAATCAAACTTGTCCTTATCCCTACATCCATTATTTTCACAAGTTATGCCTGATCTTGTTTATAGTATCTAAGATCCAATCAGAAGTAGTGAACACTACAGCATTTGAGTCAACTTGGTCCATGAGTATAGAGATAGGATTTACATAAGGAAAGATGTTCTGTTGAAACTTTACGAATATGGCGAGCTTAATCAAAGTAAACTCATGAGCTATTGTGGCTTAAATAACGTTAAGCATAGGGAAATAATTGAAGAAATGGTCAGAAAGGAAATAATATTAAGAACAGAAGAAGCTTGGGGAAATAAGATAATAATAAAATACAGGGCTTCAGAGAAAGGAAGACAAATACTCAGAGAGATTCTGGAACCATATGAAGAGTTTTTTCCAAGGAGTGAAACTGACAGATAATAATAATTTATGATACGATGATGTATAATGAATTAGGTAGGTATCAGGTAACAAAGTTACCGCATTTCTTATATCATGATGAGGGGGATATTCGTTATGACTGACCCTGCTGAAGCAGACAAGGTTGACAAAGGGGATATTTCGAGAGAAAACATCTTTCAGATAATGGATGGTATAATCACTCAGTTAAACAAGACTAAAAAGATGTTTATCATAATGATCCTGACCATCATGATCATTCCCCCAATAGCATTTGCACTTACATTTGCACTATTTGGATCGCCGTTCCACTTTAATGAAGATAGAGGGTTCGCTGAAGGTTTTGATGATCCTCCACATATTCCTCCTCAAGTCGCTTTAGCTCGAATTATTCCAATTCTAGTATCTCTTGTATGGTTAGGGATAGGAATAAGACAATGGTTCGTGCTTTCAAAGTGGAGTAAAAAGTATGAGCGGTATAAAGAATTGCAGAAGAGGATCGATGCAAAATTGGATTACGGTAACGATCATGTTGAAGACAAAGGAGAGGGACAATAAAGAAGATGGATGAAGTGGACCGTATGCGGTTGGTTGTTCCAATTGTAGTCTATTTAGCATCTTCGATTATTTCGCTCTTCAGTTCAACAATTAAATCCTCTAATATTTGTATTAATTGCTTTCTTTGTTGATTGTCATTTGTATTCCAGTTTAATTTGTCAGCACGTTTATGCGCTAATTTGTATTTGATTCCCGTCATTGAAGTTGAGTAATTGTTTGCATCGAGTTTTCTGACATTTTGGTGCGCAAGAATATACCAATGATATTCTGTTCCGACTGGAACGCCTGAACCTTCCGGGGCATCCCAAGCTCTCTTCTTATTGGCAGCATATGTTAGTTCCCATTTATCTGGTGTTATCTTTTTCTCATTCCAGGTGCCTTTGTCATAATACCATTTGTGACTTCCTCCCACTTTCATACCCGTGTATTTTCTACCATTGAATTCTTTGTATTCTTCATAAGCTCTAGATTCATCAACCCTTGCTTCTGCATCATGATTCGTTTGAATAATTTCATGGCCCATACAAAATTGCAGTATGAATTAGAATATAATGTTTGAATTACATCAAGTAGAGGGAGAGTGTATTTAGGTCTTGAACCAATAAAACAAATAGGTTCAGTTGGGAGTTGCCACAATCTAGTAATACAATAAGACATGGCTTCTTATTTGCTTGTAACAGAAAATTCAATCATAATTGTCATCAATCTCCTTCAAATTCTACTTCCTCCTAAATATTCGGTCTCTAATTTGCTCAGTCCTCCTCTTGTGTTCCATTAATTTGTAACTAATTTCTATGAATTCATTTAGGCAAGCACTTAACACTCGTTCACCGGTCTTGTTCTCGCTTAGGAGACGTTGATTGACCTATTGGCAATCATAACAACTTTTGTCCAAGTAGCATATCTGTATAAGCAAAATCCTTATTCATTATTGCTTCTACGTACTTTGGAAACACTGAACTATCTAAACAACTACCGTGCATTGGATATACCATGCTTGGATTAAACTTCACAAGTCTTTCTGTAGTCCTTCGTACTGGCTGTTCGCTGGCAAATATGCCAACTGCTCGGTATAAATCAATCATACTTTCCGATAGATCATCAGATATGACGGTCTTATGATTATCTCCAGGTTGGATGAATAAATCCGATGTAAACAATGATCTTGTTGTTTCTTCGAATATCATCATACTGTCCCAATGATGAACATGAGGGGTCATAATGAATCGTAAAGACTTGTTACCTGTCTTTAGAGTTTCATTATCCCAAAATGAAATGTGGTTCACAGGGACGTTGTACCATCCTGTTAGATTTAGCTTTGAACTTAAATCGCTACAAACGAGCCTTATTTTTGG
>JAATVS010000376.1 GCA_014523695.1 Nitrososphaerales archaeon TH5895 | reverse complement strand
TATCCGAATGTGATGTCACTTGCTTCCACTAGATTTCCTGGGGTTGTACCATTACTATCTGTCTTAATTTTGGTTATCTCCATATTGTACTATCTTTTTGTAAGATTGCCGAATTGTAGTCATAAGCCTGATTCTGAATCCTTCTATCGTTATCTAATAAACATATTTCTGTCCCTGTTTGTCCATACTTCTCTTTCTCATCTAGAAAAAAGATCTGAGTGGTGTCGATCATCTTTATACTGCTCTATCTCCAATATTATATCAATTTGATGAGTAAGTATCTTCGGGGCTAACATTTGATAATGCACTTACATTACCACCTAGTGGCACTAGCATATTCTTCATATTCTCTAACATCATTCCAACGTAGGAATTTTGAGGCTCTCCTGCATCACCTGGCAAGTCATCATCGCTAAGCGTACTGACAATCTTTACATTTGCCTCTTTTGCTATTTGATCGACTACCTCAGTTGGAAATACTTCAGAACCAAATATTGCAGGTACGTTCTCGGCTTTAATTTGATCGATTAGCTTGGCTACTTCTCTAGGAGTAGGTTGACCGAAGTCTGACGGCTGAACTGCCCCTATGACAACCATGCCATACCTAGGTGCAAAGTAAGCCCAAGAATCATGATATGTAAGAAGTTTTCTATTTTGTTCCGGTACCGATTGCACGGCATGCATTATACCTTGATCTAAGTCATTTAGCTTTGTAATGTATCGATCGGTATTTTCTCCATAGTAATCTGCATTTGCAGGATCAATATCCATTAGTTTGTCTCTTGTAAGATTGGCAAATTTCATGGCGTAAGCCACATTAAGCCATAAATGCGGGTTGGGATCACCAGTTTCCTTAGGAAAGCTAAAATCATATATGTATTGATCAGGAGTAATAGTGTTATCTCCTAATTTCAAAATTTGAAGATTTGGTTTTGTGTTGTGAGCTTCATCAACTACATCTTCTACATTGGTTTCTAAGCCAAGTCCATCGATAATTACAAGATCTGCGTCATTTACCTTCACAACATCTGATGGCACGAGCTCAAATGTATGTGAATTAACACCTTCTGGGACTAGTCCAGACAATTCTATCTTCTCTCCTCCCACATTTTTTACTATATTGGTTATCGGAGAAACTGAGGTGATGACATTCAATTTCTTTGCTAAAGTTGAGTATGTCATTTCTATGTTATTGCCCGCTGCTGCAGACTGATTTGGAGCACCTATTACGTTCATAGTATGTGTGTTAGTAGTAGCAGTCACCTTTTGCATATTCATAGAGGTAACGATAATCATACCCAGAAGCATACTAGATATAAACAGAGATCGTATTGCAAATATAATCTGAATCATTAAAGAGGGAAAGGCACTGTAATATTAAAACTTTGTTCAGCTCTCCTATTTTGTCATATTCTTTTTCAAATTCGTCATATTTCATGCCGATGTCGACTAAATTGTTCTGATTTTGAATGACTTTAGAAGAACCCCGCTCACGAATTCAAAAAAATAAAGCATTTGGAAATACAACATAAATTATACCGATCCGAGTATGAAAAAACTCCCTCTTAGTCGGAGAGACTATTACAAAAACAGAGAGAAGTATCACAGAATGTTTACTATCAGTAAAGGTCATTTTAATCCAGATATCTACATTTCCCTATCAATAAATTTGGCCGTTGATTCATAACAAAAAAATTGATGAAAAGTTACGACCATTTCATCTAATTAGATGAAATCGATAGTCGGTTAATATTTAGCGACTATAGTTGCGTGATGATAACTTCAGTACAGCTAAAATGTCCTCTGGCGCAGTCATGACTAATCATTGTCTTGGTTCCACTCGATGTGGGGTTCCGAAGCGAATTTTTTGATCCTCTCATCTGAAATATGCGTAATGCGTAATGTTTATCTAATCTCAAGTGGCCATATGCTACAGGTTTTCAAGAAAACATTCGATGGATTCAACCATGGTTTCTAGCTGCAAATAGACGGGGGGGCTTCCATAAATATTAAAGCTAGAGACATTGATCAACAGATCAAAGTGCAATGAAAGCATTACCCAAAACTTACATATGGGGTGTATCAACTTCTT
>JAATVS010000056.1 GCA_014523695.1 Nitrososphaerales archaeon TH5895 | reverse complement strand
TTTTGCTCTTTGTTAATGTATCCGTAGTACAAATGTTCGATTCGATTTCATCGATTCCGGATCGCTCAATAATCTCAAAGTTTATAATTGCGCTGACACTTGTCTTGATAGCGATTATTCCTCTCCCAATAGTACATAAGGGAATAGTTCCAATTGCAATTGCCGGCATAGGATTACCTTTACTATATGGTGGTACGGTAATCCCTATTACTACTACATCATCGCCGAGCATATCTGGAAATTCCGAAGAAATACTGTTTATTGCTGAGGGATACTTTCTACTTGGAGTGTCAATGATCGCATTTAGTATTATCAGTGCATACAAACCTTCCATACTATATGTCAAGAATAGGCCAAAAGATACAGGAGATACGAGCCAAGAAGAATATCCGCTGTGGGATAAGATGGATGGAGGAGCAAACCACGTTATTTCCGTAAATAGGTTCGATGATGAGGTCAATATTCCTCTCAAAGATTTGATGAGCGAGATAGAGACGTACTTATTATGGCGATACTCGTATGTCTTGGTTTCGATTCATGGAATCCGTTATATGGCGAATCCCAATAGCTACGTTCCGTATAGTTCAATTATCTTGAGAGACGAAAACGGGCGGATGATTGGAAGGGGCAGATTTAGCAGCTATCTAGTATAGCTAAATCAAAATTCTTAGATCATTCATTTATTTGGCACAATGTGGGACGAAGATGTAAAAGATTAGTATCTTAGATAATGTTCCCATAAAAGGTCCAATATATGATGTACAAAATCTGTTTGTCTCCCCCTGAGGTCGGTATTCAAATCTTCAAAGTTATCACCTAGTATTTGTTTTAGAACAAACTCGAAAAGCATTTTTTAATAGGTTGGTTCACTAGCTCGTAAGGATAGCTAATAAATAAACAAAATCTTTTAAGCAAGATGACGGAGTACGATAGCTATTTGAAAGATGAGAACAATAAATGGATAATAAAAATAACAATAATTTGGATTTAATTATGCAGATATCGGATGATGTGATCAGTTGCACTAATTGCGAACTCTCTCACACAAGGAAAAATGCGGTACCCGGTGAAGGATCTGCATCGGCAAGGGTCGTGTTCGTAGGAGAAGCCCCTGGTAGATTTGAGGATGTCCAAGGTAAGCCATTTGTAGGACCCGCAGGAAAGATCCTAGAAGCAGCACTGTTAAACGCGAAAATATCCAGGTCTCAAGTTTTCATAACCAATATTGTAAAATGTAGACCGCCTGGAAACCGAAGACCCAAACGTGATGAAATCATCATGTGCAATGACTACCTTAACAAACAAATATCGGTCATTAACCCAAAAATTGTATGCATCTTAGGAGCGACAGCATATTCGTCACTTCTAGGTGGTAAAGAAATTACTTTAAATCGAGGAAAATTGCTAAACATCAATGGACGAGATTATTTCTTGACGATTCATCCTGCAGCGACTTTGTACAGAAGAAGTTTGCTTCGCGTCTTGGAGGAGGACATGTTGAAATTGTCAAAATTGATCTTTGAGTAGTGATGGCAATAACAGATGGCACCTTAGGTGCAGAAGATCACCTGGTTGGATCCTGCAAGGGCGTCAGAGGGATTGATAAGAAGCAAGGTTTTTTGATCTTGTTATTATTAGGCCTGAACCAGTGCATATCGATGTTGATCTGTCTCTCTTTTAAGCATTGTACATTCTACGCCAGCTCCATGAATGAGTTAGGGGTATGGCCAATGGAA
The DNA here is from genome assembly GCA_014523695.1 of Nitrososphaerales archaeon TH5895. Taxonomy (GTDB): domain Archaea; phylum Thermoproteota; class Nitrososphaeria; order Nitrososphaerales; family Nitrososphaeraceae; genus TH5896. The sequence continues at coordinate 1,654 of JAATVS010000056.1, read as the reverse complement.
AAAATGGGAAATGTGTTAATCTGCAGTACTATATTTATCCCAGGAAATCTTGTTTTCACCTATGAAAATAGGTGTGATCGGAACCGGAATGATGGGAGCACAATTAGCGATCAGGCTAGCAAAGAGCGGACATGAAGTCATAGTCTTTAACAGGGACAGATCGAAAGCACAGATTGTCGAGCACTCTATTGCTGAAAACAAGATCAGAATAGCAAGCACACCAGCAGAAGTAGGAAATAATGCTAAATTTGTGATAGTTTGTGTGAAAGATCATCAAGCCATTTTGGATATAACTACTGCTAAGGGAGATGCAGGCCTAATTGATTCTCCGAACAGTGACCGGACTGGCAAGGGTTTCATTGTAATTCAATGTAGTACAATATCTCCCACCGAAGCCAATCATGTGGCAGATCTTTATGGCAATAAGAGCATCAAAGTGATCACTGTACCAATTATAGGAGGGATAAGTGCTGCAGAAAGAGGAGAACTAATTTTGATCGCCGCCGGTCCAAAAAAATCATTCATTCGGGCCAAGTCATTACTCAAGGACATTAGCAAACAAGTATTTTATGTTGGGTCAAATCATGGTACCGCAAGTACGCTCAAGCTTGCAGTCAACATTAACATTGCATTAATAGCTCTTGCACTTGCAGAAGGTTTGGCATTTGTGAAAGGCACTGGGTTAGACCCAGACATTTTTATCAAGATTCTTAATTCTACCTACTTCAGGACTGGTTTGAGTGAAAACAAAGGACCAAAAATTATTCATGATGAGTACAGCCCCTCTTTCTCTGTTGCGAATATGGCAAAAGATCTAAAATTAACGTTGCAAACAGCGTATAATTCAGGTCTTACACTCCCGGTTACTGCTTCATCTCACTCTATTTACAAGGCCTCGGAAGTAGTGGGCCTATCGAATTTGGATTACACTTCAGTAGCTTCTTTCATATTAAGGCTAAATGGAATCAGTCGCTTCGGAAAAAGAAAAAAGGTAGAATAAGTGGCACTGACTTTCTACTAACATCCCTATAGCTCAACGTTGATTTCGACGACTAACGTCTTTTCCGACAGCTAAGTCGGCTTTGGTCTCTGATTGCATATTTATTCATGGCAACTTTTACAGGCGAAAAGGCAGTAAACTTAAAGTGAGTTAAATCAGAAGAGTGGCATATCTTAATGCTATTATTATTGAATTTTTTGATGATCGTTTCTCTATAGTAAAATAATTCTTATGATTGCCGTTGGTTGATAAAATTTAGAATTGTGAGATGCAGGAAAAAAGTGGACATATCACTCTTGAATGGATTTATGTACTATTCATCAGAATTGATAATATGATCTTCATCTAGACAACACAAAAAAATAGTTATAGGGTGACCTTTTATCTAAAAAATGGCCTTCGATTTAACCTGAAGCCGCCAAGAGTTCCTCTGCTTGGTTCAAATTACTGTTAATCTTGTCTACGTGCTCTTGAATCTCCCCTATTGGCGCATGGGTTTGGATCAACTGTCTCAAGTCTTCTCTGAGCATCAATTCAGTTGTCTCCATTAGGGTCCTATTCTGTTCCGCTAAAGGAGCTTCTATAAACTCATAGTTATCTAGATATGCTTGTATAGCTAGAGTGTCAGCCTGGTCATAGTTCTGATTTTCGTAT
>JAATVS010000375.1 GCA_014523695.1 Nitrososphaerales archaeon TH5895 | reverse complement strand
TCAGCTCTTTCATTCGAATATAGTAAGCGGGTCGATAGTTTTTTCAGGCTTTTTTCAGCAATAAATTAGTTCAAATCTTCTGAGCATGTAGATTCATGATAGACGGCGTTCCATAGGCTATATAGGTCTATTTCCTATTCGGAGGCTGCCTTCAGGTTTGTTGACTTTCGTAGTATTACTGCATTAGATAAATAATATCCCTACGGGCTCGGAGGGATTTGAACCCTCGACCTGACGCTTAGGAGGCGTCCGCGCTGTCCATTTTACGCCTGAACACTTTTTCATTTGTTCAGTCTGCGCCACGAGCCCTATAATCCCGTTGGTGCCATACCAACTATTATAGTTAGAGGTTTTGAATACTCCCTAAAATTCAATTTTCGACTAATAAGGTAAAAATATCGCTTGCGATATCACGAGGAAGAGATTGATACTTCCTAACCAGTAACGCCTAAATACTTAACAAGGGCTCTGGATATGCCAACCAAGGACGGGAAGGGAGATGTCGACAACTATCGATCCTACTACACTACTTCAAGTGGACGGTTCTGTTATCGTGGGCATATTCGTTTTCCTAACCATACTAGAGTATACCGGCCGTAAACCTGATAGCACCCTGGAAACTAAACAGAAAAAAGAGAAGTTCCGATTTCCATCAATCGTAATAATCCTATTTTCTGCCTCAGCATGCACCCTACTGATAGGATTATCTTTAGTCTCCTACATACTTACCTTTCTCGGATTTGCGGTGATTATTTTCGCGTTTGCATATTGGCTTATCAAGCCGCACAAAAACCCCTATTGAGTCTTGTCTGCCAGTACTGCAACCCATTACCATACTCCATTAACTTTTTAGCATGCGTGACGGTAAGAGCAGTGAAAGACAGCATAGATGATCACTATCTATACAATGTTTGCATTATGAGTACTTTGCAGTGAGATAGACTATGAGGTTCGAATGTATTCACTGTAACAGCATAATGAAGAGGGCGAACTTCACAGACTTCATTAGGCAAAGCGACAATGACAAGAACAGCATTCAAGAGGCGAGAGTACAGTACCATACTTGGCGGTTACTGCCAGAAGAATACTCTAGTAGACCGCTAATGCCCGAACTGTAAAGACATCCGAAAGGCGTCAAAGACGTCATGATGACTCGTTGCTTCCTTGTCTAATGTCCCTTCCCCTTTTTCTACTGCAGTCTGCAAAGCAGTAATTAATTTGACGTGCATCTGCCAGTATTCATATGCATCATCAACCGAGTCGGGATAAGCAGGCATTAATGGCTGAATGAGTGGTTGAACTGATTTGGCCTGTTTCCCGCAAACGGCCTAGTATTTCATCGATATTCTGCAGTGCTTCGGCTGGATTTTCCCCTGAGATAATTAAATTAACTAGGCGTGCACACAACTGTTCGATTGTAGATATTCCAGGAAATTCGCCGGGGATCTCTGTCTCAAACGCCGATTGCTGAGTAGCAGTAAGTACATCAAAACATCCTTCACATCCTTTTGTTGTTGGGGGCCCTGTTAATGGTGGTTGGGTTGTTGTTGCCCGTTGCAGTTCAATTGTTGGATTTGCTGTTTGGTGGGTTATAGGTGTAGAAGCCGAGCCTGATTCATCCTGCTGTGATATTGTGCTGCCACAATTTCCTACACCAACTACATTATCGATAGTATTCGAATCTAATATAGGGTTTAAACATGAATTGTCAACTACTGCTGCTTGACTCGTAGTGTCGCCCGAATATTTTCCATTATTCCTTGCAAGCACATCTTCTGATACCAAGACAGATATCGCGACCGTAGCAGCAAGAAAAATCAATGGAATTGATATGATCGTAAAACTGGCTCTTTCGCAAAGCATCCTGCTAAGTGGATTCCAACAATGGTTTATACGTGATAAGTGGAATAGGAACCTCCATTAAATCATATTTATCTCCTTCAAAAGTTGTCTAATGCCAGTACTGCAACGATAACCTAAAGCACTGCATTAGGGTCTCCATCGTACCATCCACTGCCTGTTTTGGCATCTATTAACCCGGTTGCTATCTTGTCCTTAATCTATCCTCTACTAATTTTCTGCTTTAGTCCCTGATAATTTAACCCTAACACATGAGCTATTCTTTGACTGTAGAAAGTATGCTCAAACTTCCTATTTGGTTGTGGTAGATACATGGACTCATCGCCTTCCAGAATACGTCTGGTATATTTTTTGTCTGTTGCAATATTATGAACCTGCATTACTTCTGCTTTGTAATAAGGCACAATTTCACGCGTATACCAATTGAATCTGAATATGTGTCTTTCCATTGGACTTAGCTTTTCTAACTCTGGATCTGTATTATTTGACGTATTCTTCGAAGAATCCTCTTCAGTTATTTATTCATCTATCCTGTCTGGTCTGTCTGATTGGTTATCGACTGACTTATCGATTTTCAATCTGACTCACTCTTCTTGCAAATCTTTCATTGCCAGTACTGACGGCTTCCGATAAGAGCTTAAACCTTGTTTCATCAGCCTGCATGATTATCTTGAGAGCTAATAGCTTCTCTCTAACAGGAACAAACGGGTTATTGAAAATTCTCCATCCCTCCTTTTTAGCTTCGTGAATTCCATCCAATGACTGCTTGAAATAATAAGCCAAATCACTTAGCTAACTCGTAGACTGTTGGGACTCTGACTTTAACACTTTGATATCCATTGAAATCGTTGATTGGTTGACTCCTAGCTTCTAGGCTATCTCTGTCTCATTTGCTGCTCTTGCCAAGAGAGACGCCACTTGCTTCCTTCTTTCTTTGATATCAAATTTGATTTTTAGACTATGCAGAGCCGAACGATATAAATCGTGCTAGCGATTAGAACGACTTCCATATCAAATACTGGATAAACGGAAGAATCCCGAAACCACCTGAACCAACAAATTAGACATTCTGTCTTGGCATTATGTAACATAAAACTTCTTGCTTAATAGTAGCGTAGGAATCAGAAATACATAAGTACCCAAACCCAAATAC
>JAATVS010000374.1 GCA_014523695.1 Nitrososphaerales archaeon TH5895 | reverse complement strand
TCTGTAGTTTACTGATAATGATGATTTTAGCCTTATTTGTAACCTATGAGAACTAACATATGATTTCAGAACACCGACATTCGTACGAGGCGTGCGCCCTTACAGACAGGACAAAGATCAATCTGTGCTTGTAAATCCAACAACGATAAACACCAGTAACATGACTCACATAACAAAAAGGCTATTTGGGTGTGAATTAAGTTTTGCTTGTTGGTTACTGGGGTTGCATTAGGTATTCCATGAATTGATAATTGGGTAGAATTATTTCTGGTATTTTGAGATAGTAACTGTCGTTGATACCGTGAATCGAAATTGATGGTTCTCAAACCTATTCATCATCTTATTTAAGAGGCACAGTACGTATATAACTATAGACTAACTATGTTATCTCGACATTAATTGTATACATAACGTGTTAGTTGCAATTTTTTTCCGAACTCGCTAGTGATATTTGGTCCTTCCACTCTCTCAGGATTCTGTTACTCTCTAATTAGTAACAAAAGATAAAAGAAAAGTACTGACGTAATATCACCCTATCGGGTCGGTATGCTCATGCTTACTAAGTGGCATCACCATTTATAACAGAAGTAAATAGGACTAATCCTTGTGGGATAGGTGATGGCTTTTGTATGATCTGATAAGCAGAATTTCCTGGAATATTGACGGTTACGGTTACTGGAGATTGATCTCAGACCATGACTTCGGATTTACGTCAGTCTGTCCTAGGAGGACTATAGACAATTGCCTGCATCGTAAAGTCTCATGGGTAGGGACATGAAAAACCTTCTGGACAAGCACCACAAGCGCCAAGCTTTCCTCTTACTGCTTACTTTTCACCTAAGCAGTATGTACCGACCTATCAGATTTCCTTGAATCAACCCTGAACGTCCTTAAAATATCCCGGGTATTTTCTCTTGAACTGTTTTTTTGTGTCTTGTTCTGAAATATTAAGTAGCACTTTCCCGTCTTGATAGCTGTCAACTTTTTCCCGCGGAATTTTATAGTACCTAGGACTAAAGAGTCCATCCTTTACAATGAAATATACACTCCCTAATCCATCAACATGCCCTAAATGCTTCTTGTCATTAGTTAATACCTTTTTTGTTATAAGTTGTGTAAAATCTATCTTTTTCATATACTATGTTCTACTACCAGATATAAAATACGTACGGACGAGAATGTAATTAGTGCATTTAATCTCAGGCTTATCCCAACTGCGCTGCAAAACTCAGTATGACACAATGATGTATAGCTTTATATCACAATCCAGTTGGAAGGGGCTTTATTCCACACTATATTATGTTTGTAAAACTCTTTTAGTGTGTTATTTCTTCTTTCGAATCGCACTTGTTTGTAATATTTACAAAGCCCTTTTGGTACATTCTCTGCGAGATTGACTTAACTTTTTACCTTTATTTAGAATGGACATTTTACTTTTAGTTTCTTGTGGCACCTGTCTGTTGTTGGAATCAAGTGATCAGGTAAATCGCTTCTTCGACTTTTGTGGGTAATTTGGGTATTGATATACCTACCATACCTTATTTGAGTAGGATAATAGTAGTTTGTAAACTAAGTCCACAAGTCACTAGCGATATTTTAACACTTTCACGCTCAGGACTTTGTTAGACTTGCATTAGTAACAAGACAGGGCATCAGCAAAGACTACAGTATTGACATACATCAGGCTGTTCATTTAGCCCGTTCAAGCGATAAAGACCCTCGCAAGAAGGGTTGCCGCATACGAATCCTCTCCTACCGCTAAGATATCGGGGGTCAATGTTAAGGAAAGAGTGTGTGTTCCTGTTGTTCCAGCGTGCAATAGTTTCAGCCGGACTAATTTCTCGGAGTGTGAATTTGGGAGTTATCATACCATCTACTTGTATTTTTAATATTTAAAACTGTGCTCTCTTTTGTGTCCCGAAATTAACAAAAAATATGGAAGATGACGTTCACATTATTTCGGAATTCCTAATACAATAGAGACACCATTGAACAGGCAGTCCGTTTTTCATACCATTGAATAGGATTTGTTTTAGTGACTTACATTCACTGCAAATACCCATAAGATTAGATAATTAGTTAAGTTCTAATAATGTTTAGAAGGTAAGACAGATAACAATTTTATATTCAATTCCGGCAATAATGCCAAATCAAATCTAAATTCTCATACAAGTTATATCATACTTATCCGCACTTACGGCGTAATTCTGCTATTAAGACATTGTTGCTATTGTATTAGTAACTGCTGCCGAAATATATAAGCATACAAGGGAGTAAAAGTATATTTGGTAACAAGAGGCAGGTTTACATATGTGCGTGTCTATCCCTTCTAGACAACCAATGTTTGTAGGTATATCAAAGATTTGTGAAAGGTGTCATCATGCGTACTTTGAGCACAGACAAGACCCAGAAGAAGGTCAATATGGATACATGTGCACATTACTAGATTGTAAGTGTACGAGATTTGAACTCGAAGATTGGACGATAGAGGAACTTAAAGAGCGTGGCAGAGTATAAAGGACAATGGATATAGAAGTAACCAAAGATGAACTGGAAATTATCATAAGAAGTTTACATTGTATGGAGAACGAATATCAGGAGGCAGCAGGGTTTTGGGGACGTAGACTAACCGGTCTAATGGAAAGGCTAGAGAAAATAAAGAAGGACTATAGAGTACGTGACGTTTAACTGCTTAAAGGTGCTATAATTCTATTTTTATGATTTATTCCTGATATAAGCGTAGGACTTTGTTACCTTCTAACTAGTAACTTATGTTAAAGTAAAAATACTGTTCTTTAAGGAGAAGGGATCATGGAGACCAATTCGAACAAAAAGATTAACCCGGTTGATTACGAAGGGGATATGGCAAGATTATGTGAAAAAATTAGGACTGGGAATGACGATTATGAGTTTAGTTTAAAGGAAGTGGTAGACCGCCGTACTGTGGACCTTAAGGGTCTAGGAAGACAAGGATATTCAGAAGAAGGATACAGCGATATTAAAATACCGAAATTGAAAGAAAAGGGGTACATAATAATGACGTCTGAAGATAAATTCAAACTCACTGATAAAGGTAAGGAATATTGCAAAGAAAACACTGTCATTTAGTCAAATATATGAATAGTCAAAATAAACAAACTATGAGATAAAACATAGATAGGCAAGTAGGTTGTCCTCTATGTAAGCATATAACAGACGATATTGAAATAGGCAAGTGGGAAGGTTGTAAACAGATAGAATATGACGTCAATAATATGAGTAATGAACTCAAACTAAAAATGAGAGACTACGATGTAAAGGCGGTTCCCACTTCCATTATTGACGGCAACATCAAAGTTGTTGGCATTCCTGACTTTCCCTGGGTTTGCGGGGATGACCCTATACAAAAGGTTGAAGGAGCAGTATAGTTTCAGATAGCAATTAACACAGAGCAGCAGAAACGCAATGAATCCTAGATGTAGTTTTCTAGAGCTGCAGTGAGATTATACAGCTAATAACAATAAATAGAAACAACTGATAAGACTTTCTGCGGCTCGATTATGCATTGAATGATGGCAAAAGTAATGGAGACAGAAACGTGGATAGGATTCAAACTATAAGATTAGGTCTAAAAGCAAACATCAATCAGTTTTTGCTTTTGATACTAGTAAACGCCTTTGTAGGTGCTATGATTGGTTTAGAACAGACGGTCGTTCCTTTGTTAGGAAAAGAGGAATTTGGAATCGAGTCAAATACCCTAATCTTATCATTCATTGCTAGCTTTGGAATAGTGAAGGCTATTCTCAATCTTTTTGCTGGCAATCTATCTGATAGGTGGAACAGGAAAAAGGTTTTAGTTTTGGGATGGCTATTTGGTATCCCCGTACCTTTTATTTTACTCTATGCACCTACCTGGAACTGGATTCTATTTGCGAATGTAATATTAGGAGTAAACCAGGGTCTAGCATGGTCGACGACCGTAAATATGAAAATTGATTTGGTTGGAAAAAGAGAAGAGGGGACTAGCACTAGGACTGAATGAATTTGCAGGTTATATTGCAGTTGCTCTTGTAGGCTTTCTGACAGGTTATATAGCAGCAGCTTATGGTCTAAAACCGTATCCATTTTATTTAGGAATTGCTTTTTCATTATTGGGTTTCATAATCTCTTTAGTCCTCATTAAAGATACAACAAGGTTCACAGAATTAGAATTACGGCAAGATATGGAAAAGCAGGTAAAAGAAAAACAGCAGAAAAAGCAAGAAGAAGGAAAAGAAAGAGCTAGAGTAAATGAAGAACCGACAGAAGAGAAAAGAGAAGCAATAATAAATCATAACTTAATAGCCGAAAGCAATCTAAACTTTAAACAGGTATTCTTAGAAACATCTTGGAAGAATCGTTCGCTATTAGCAGCTAGTCAAGCGGGGCTTGTTAACAATTTGATATTCGGTGTGACATGGGGGTTATTTACACTCTACTTTGTGTCATTTGGAATAAGCGTAAGTGACACTGCATTTCTAAAAGCATTACATCCTGGAGTATGGGGATTCTTACAGCTTGCAACAGGGCCATTAAGTGACAGTGTTGGTAGAAAGAAACTCATTTACCCTGGTATGATTATTCAGGCGGTCGGCATCTGGATAATATTATTCTCTGCAAGTTCATATTTTGGACTAGTCATTGAGATGTCACTTTTAGGCGTTGGAACAGCCCTTGTATATCCTACTCTGCTAGCTGCAATAAGTGACATTGCAAATCCACAGTGGAGGGCTACCTCATTAGGTGTTTATAGGTTTTGGAGAGATTTAGGATTTGTATTTGGTGCTATTGGAATAGGTTTTATCGCAGATGTGTTTGATTTAAACATCGCCATTCAAGTAGTTGCGTGGATATCCTTTGGTTCTGGATTATTTGTTCTACTAGTTATGCGAGAAACTAGAAAAAAGGTTTAATTCACAATCTTCAATTTCGATATTGAACGCAAAAAGTAGCCGTGTATTATTCTCTGTCGTTAATGCTATTGTCACCATTCCATGAGC
>JAATVS010000373.1 GCA_014523695.1 Nitrososphaerales archaeon TH5895 | reverse complement strand
GCATCTGTAATTAATAATATTGATGATGAAGATATAGTTGCAGGAGTTCCTGCAAAATCAATAAGGCATAAAGTCAGATCTAATCAGCTATTTCTTATGGCAGGACATCGAAACATCTGTGGCACTCCCCGTGATTTAGATGAGGAATGCAAGAGGAACAATACCATTAGCATTGAAACGTAAATTTAGGAGAAGAGAGTAGTAGAATTGAACATAAACAGTAGAGACTTGTTATATTTTGGGGCCGCCATTTGTACCGGTATAGCTGGGATCTTGCATCTGATCCTTGTACCGAATGCTATCGATTCCAATATCAATAATGCTATCCTATTTCTTGTAGGCGGCATAGCACAGATCTTTTGGATCCTACCGATGATAAAGAGATGGGGTAAAGTTTGGTACGCCGTTGGAATTGCAGGTACAGTTATACTAATCGGGTTATGGGTAATTACGAGAATTGCAGACAATCCAATAACGGGTAGAGGTGGACCAATAAGTGAAAGGGCCATCGCAGTGGAAGTATTTCAGATCGCATATGTCGCAATAACGGCATTAATTATGGCAAAAGAAAGAATTAGAAAGCCATCATCAATTGAAGAGAGGAGATAATTTCGAATTTGATTAAGGTGTATCAAAGCTGGTTAAATGAAACCTAGTGTATCCCCCTAGTAGTAAAATAGTATTTCTTTTCACTACTTATAGAGGTGAGTCAGTGGTCAAGGGTACCAATTATCTGAAAATGGAAGTGAATGCGATCCAAATCGAATATCAGATCTGCCAGTTTTATGAACACGGGAAAATCTGAAGATTACTTTTGATATTCTTTCGTTACTTGATGAACATTTTACATGCAGAACAGGTCCCCTGATTGTTCTCTGCCATATCAGTCTTTGGATAATTTGTGTTCACTCCACCATTTGCTTTATCATTTTCTTGAATACTAAAGGATAGAAGAGTGTTGTGTAATGCATAAATCTTTGCCTTGATATTGGCATTCATGTTATTTTCCGCCAAGATTATGGTTGGTTTTAGTACCGGTCTTTGCCTTGGTATACTAGTCTCGTTCATTTTGTCAACTACACACGTAATGGGACAATCCACGGCATTCAATTATTATACAAAGTGGGGATCGCTAGGTGAAGCTGATGGGCAATTTGATGGACAAAACGACGTAGATTTCTATAATGGAAGGGTATATGTTGCGGATTATGCCAATCACAGGATTCAAATTTTTGATCCAGATGGTAACTTTATCACAAAGTTTGGCGAGGGCGGCGAGGGTAATGGACAATTCCACAAAGCATCCGCATTATCAATAGATTCAGAAGGAAATATCTATGTCGCCGATCAATTCAATTATAGGGTTCAAAAATTTACAAATGATGGCAAATTCATCAAAGCGTGGGGAACTGAAGGCGCAGCTGATGGGCAATTTTTGCATCCCCATGTGCCTGCAAATGATGCAGAAGGAAAGCTATTTGTAACGGATAGAGACCTAGCGAATGTCCAAGTATTTGATGACAATGGCACATTCATCATGAAGTGGGGGACTGAAGGCGAAGCTGATGGGCAACTTTCAAAACCAGAAAGCTCAATAGTCGATTCGATGGGAAATGTGTATATTGCTGATTATGGCAACGATAGAATTCAAAAATTTACAAATGATGGCAAGTTCATCAAAACGTGGGGAAGTAAGGGATCAGCTGATGGGCAATTCCGCGGCCCCTCAGGTCTTTCGATAGATGCAAATGACAATATCTATGTGACTGACAAAAATAATAATAGAATACAGATATTTACAAATGACGGGCAATTCATGTCAAAGTTTGGTGTATCAGGTGCTGGTGATGGTCAATTTAGTGGCCCTGAAGGTGTAGGCGTAGACAAGGAAACTGGAACAGTATACGTGGCAGATACCGGCAATACGCGTATACAGGTTTTTAAGCCCCTATGATAGGCAGAGATTACAATTTTATTTTTTTAGCGTTCTGCAATGAAAGATATCCTCCTTATTCTAACTACTCAGAATATCAGAAAACTATTTGCCAAAGAATATTTGGAAATAACGGGCCTTAAATCGTCCTTGACTTTAACGAAGATATGCATCTGCAAACTTGGTTGATGGCTAATATCGGTCAATTCAAAAGTTTATGCCAGCCGCATTGTAGGACGAAAATCGCCATTTTCTTATCCGTAGTATTTTTAAGCGAAATCGGCCAGGTACAATTGAAAAATGAATACTGAGGAAGCCAAGGCATTGTTGAAGGAGAGAGGAATATCAATTATGAATGTGCCTCATGGCTATATGGTAACAGTATCCAAAAGGGACGGCAGTCCGTCACGCCGTATCGATATGGATGAAATGGATGCGATCCTAGCATTAGGCATGATTAGATTGCTTGCAGTTGAGGACACGGTTGGAGACATCCTTATCGAAGTATTAGATAGATTAATACCAGAACATCAAAACCTTAATTCGTCAAGTCTTAATGCATGATTTAATGGTTTCACAAAAGAAAGATATCGAGAAGGCGGTAGACTACTTTGATAAAGAGTTAACAAACTGACATTTAGTTTACCTAAGGGCAGTGCAACCGATCAGTTCATTGGCGTGTGGGAAGTGTTGAAGAAGCGACTTGACGAAATGAAATATTTCATATACTGTACCATTGACAGAATCAATTAGCAATATTGTAAAATGTGATAAGATATGAACTTATTAAGCTGAAGATGTCCATCAATATGGTTATTATGTGTTCATATTGTTATGAAGTTGGTTAACTTTTCATTATTTCATTTTTTAACGAAGGACAAGCAACTATGAATTAATGAATTAATGGTAGCCGAACCAGTCATTGTTAGGTGAAGCTGCCGAGACATGTTAGAACTATCTGAACTACTCTTCATCGTAATACATTACTATGGATGTGATAGAACTATAGGTATTCAGAAAAAGAAATAATCATTACGGCTTACAGTAAGGTACAGGTAAGCCCGAATTCTTAAATAAAAATTGCGATCTACTTGTTTGTAATGAGCAAACAGGTTTCAAATCAAAAAACTCACTTCACAAATACGCTACACAGGACGGTAACGATTGATGGGCTATCTATTTTTTACAGGGAATCAGGGGAACCCACCAATCCGAAGTTGGTATTGCTTCACGGCTGGCCTTCTTCCTCTCACCAATATCGTAATCTTATTCCCGCCCTAGCCGACCATTTTCATATCGTCGCTCCAGACTACCCTGGTTTTGGGAACTCCGATTTGCCTAGTACGAAGGAGTTCAGCTATACTTTCGATCGACTCTCTGAGATAATAGAAGATTTTTTGAAGGCTATAGGCTTTACACACTTTGGACTTTTCGTGCAGGACTATGGGGGACCTGTTGGCTTCAGGATCATTGCTCGTCATCCTGACTGGCTTGAATGGCTTATAATACAGAATACTAATGCTTACGAGGTTGGTTTTACCAAAGCTTGGGATGGATTCCGTAATGCACTGTGGAAGAATCGTACATCGGAGACTGAGGGCCCTCTACTCGCATTTCTACAACATGATGTTTTTAAGCAAGTTTATTTGCATGGCCACAAAAATCCAGAGAATATTAGCCCCGACAACTGGAATATGGATTTCCAGTTCATGGAACGTCCTAATGCAAGACAAGTACAGATGGATTTGTTTTATGACTACCGTACTAACGTTATGTTGTATCCACAGTGGCAGAGATTCCTACATGAACGTCAACCGAAAGCCCTAATTTTCAGGGGACAGAATGACATGTTCATTACACGAGAAGGCGACGAAGCCTACCTGAAGGATCTACCTAACGCCGAGATGTACAGGCTCGATTCAGGACACTTCGCTGTAGAGGATTGCCTTAATGAGATTGTTAATAACATCAACCGCTTCTATTTTGAGAAAGTGGTCAGAAGATCGGCTTGATGATAACCCAAATG
>JAATVS010000372.1 GCA_014523695.1 Nitrososphaerales archaeon TH5895 | reverse complement strand
ATGCAAAACTGGGCGCAGTAATAATCTCCTATTAATTTCCTTCATTATCCAATCGTCGTAATATTGCAATTTGGTAAGGATGTCCGCATCAGCACTTTTAACACCTGCAAAAGAGTTCACCCTGGCCAAAACATAATCAACCACAAACACATTTTCGCCAGAGTACGAAAGTCAACTAGTACTCAGGTTGGATTAAACTAGGACCGTACAAGATATTTACCTGAAATTCTGAGGATTTTTTGTAAAAACAAAGGAACAAACTTCTGCAGAAATATAATAGTCAGTTGTATATACATCAACTCAGTAAAAATTATTCTTAACCGCATATATGCTCTTTGCATTAATAGCCCCCAATCATCGCAGTACATTAATATGTTTATAGAAGACTCGTTACTATTTTAGATACATCTCTATAGTTCACGAATGGGTTGTACTATATCTATTTACGAAAGTTCTTAGATAAAAAATATCATGATCGTATCTAGAACAAAATTAGACGTTCTGCGTAAATAGATAGTGATCTATTTCAATAAGGAATTGGGCAAATTACAGTATATTTACGAGTGGATATCGACCCGAAGGTGTGCTTTGCGCCTCGTCTTGATGATACTAATTTTGTCTTCTCTTGGATACAGCAACAGTTTAAGTGCTTTCGCATCTCTCAAACCTTCTTCAATAGATAATAGGTATGATATTCCTATTGGGATGCCAATTGTGACCGGTACCGATAATACCGATCTCTCCTCTATTAACACAAAAGCAAATCTCCAAAACACGACCTCTTCTCTAGCAACATGTGAAAAGTTGCCTGTAACCTCAGTAACTGCGATTGGAAACGATGGTAACATCCCGTCCAATGTAATAGATAATAATTTGAATACCAGATGGTCTAATAATGGTGTTGGATCATGGATTCAGCTTGATTTAGGCTCAAAGAGGACTATATGTAGTGTAGATATTGCTTGGCATCGTGGAGATATGAGAGTCAATAACTTTGAGATTTCTGTGTTCAATGATGCAAAGAGTAGTGGTACTACTAGATCGTCAGAGAAGTATGATATGCCGGCAGGTACCGAAGGTAGATATGTTAGGATTACGGTAAATGGGAACACTGAAAATAATTGGGCGAGCATAACAGAGATTGCAGTATTCGGATCTGGATCTGCACCTATTCCGCCAGGTACAAATCATCCACCAACTGCTGATTCCAAATCTGTAAGCACCGATACCAGTACTCCCGTCGATATTAAATTGACTGGTAAAGATCCAGAGAATAGTCCTTTGACCTTTGATGTTGCGGATACTCCAAAGAATGGAAAGGTCGCCCTCGTTGCAGGTTCAGCTGATACGGTAAGGTATACACCGAACACTGGTTTCACAGGCTCAGATAGTTTTACTTATACGGTAAAGGATAACAAAGGTGCTATTAGTGATAAGGCAACTGTAAATGTTACTGTATTGAAGCCCGGAGGTACAAATCCTCCTCCACCCCCTCCACCCCCTCCTCCAACTAGTACTGATTTTCCATACACATTCGTAGGTTCACCTCAAGATATGGAGGATGAAGGATGGGGTGAAAGGAACTACGCCTCAGGAAAACCTTCCGACATAACTCATGAATGGAGTGGAGAAACTTCTGCTCAAAATTACGCGATCATAATAGACATCACTCTAACAGAGATCGATCACGATGACACTATAAGTTTCAAGTACGGAGGCACCCACATGGGCAGCGGTTGGTACGACTCAACTTACTCATTTGAATCAGGTCAGGCCTGCATTGGAAAAGAAGAGGATCATCCATCAACTGACCTATGTGTTGTTAGTGGAAAAAGTATCGGCAATCTTGTCAATACTCCTGTCAAATTAGCGGCCGTAAATATCGGGAAAGGGGAGAAGCTAGAGATGTATAGCAATCTAGGGTCAGGATGGACAAAAGACGTAGAGAGCTCAAATGGTGTTGATGGATTCAGACCACAGGTAGAGGAGGATGAAGCTGTAATCCGGATTGATGCAGCTCCAGGAATTGAGATGCGTTCAGCTCAGATAGTTGAGTTAGATCCTGCTTCAGCCAATATTGCTACTGCCGGTCCTACTACTACCCTATCGCCAACTCCTTCTGATAAGATGGCCAGTACCGAAGATGACGGTTGGACTGAAGGTGAATATGCGGGAACTCCTGATGAGCAAAATGAACAAGCACGACAAGATTGGGAAGGCGCTGGTAGACCAGGTGACCGATACGCTGGCCTACCAACTCCATAATAAGCTGGAGAAACAGGAATTGTAGAACGTGATAATGGAGCCTTTGTTAATCCTCATTAACCTTGTCCAGACGAGGAGACATAGTTCCAAGGCATAATACCTACTACTATTCCTAGGGGTTCAACGAATATTTTCTGTACTTTATGAATGGGGGGAGTATTAGTAGTAATACTCCTATTGCTACGCCTACGCCAACT